>NZ_VIUK01000012.1:0-190417 GCF_007828295.1 Pseudomonas sp. SJZ080 | reverse complement strand
CACAAAACCGACCTCGAAGAACAACGGCAACCCGACCAGGAAGGCGATGCAGACCATCGCCCAGTGCGCGTTCTTCTCGCCGAAACGGTCGATCAACGTACGCGCCACCTGCTCGGCGCCACCGGACTCGGCCATCATCTTGCCGAGCATCGTGCCCAGCGCCACCACCAGCGCGATGTGCCCCAGGGTTTTACCGACACCGGCCTCGTACGCACCGACCACCCCGGACGGCGGCATGCCGGCCAGCAGTGCCAGGCCGATGGAGACCAGGGTGATCACGATGAACGGATTGAGTCGATAACGGGCGATCAGAACGATCAGGGCAATGATGGCAATGGCGGCATACACCAGCAGCCAATAGCCGAAGGACAGGGTCATGCGGTACTCCTCGAAAGGGTCACGTCGAATGGGTTGTGAAACTCATAAAACATTTCGAAGAGCGATTTTCAAACGAGGCGAAAGTAATTTTCGTAGAGGGATAAGGGTTGTCGCGTAGAGGTATGGAGGGTCGTGGTTTTTGAAATTGGGTCAGGCGGATTTTCATCGAGCACAGCCTGATTTTCTGCATCAATCTGGCAACCAGAGATTACATAGCGGATTACCCGAGCAAGAATCGCCAGCTGGTTTTAATGGGAGGTGATCGAACATCGTCGAGCTTTACCTGGCCCGTCGTTACTGGATAATGGCAACCTGCCACTCACCTGGCCTATATCACGGTTCTTTTAACAGCCCGACATTCGCCTTCAAGCACGGACGGCTACACGACAAGGAGTTGGCAGCATTGACGCCACAACAAGATTCCCTCACAGCACCGACCCGCACGCAAAAAGTCACCTCACTGATAACCCGTGGCATGGCTGGACTCGGTGTCGTACTGGGCGCCCTCTGGGCGTTGATCACCTATGCCGTACCCGACCCCAGCGTATTCGGCTTCAGCTTCATCAGTTGGAAAAACGTGGTCTTGCTGGTCAGCACTTTCCTGTTTCTCGGGGTGGTGTCCATCGGCTGGCAAATTCGTAACTTCACACCGATGCTCAGAGGTGTGCTGCAATTTTTCATGGTCGCCGGCCTGTCTTTCGGCTTTTTCATTCTGGGTACGGAATTCGCCAAGCCCTCGTTCGAGTTCGCCAAACTGCAATCAAAGGTCGTCGAAAACGAAGCTAGCAACCTGCTGGGCAAGCGCATGGAAGTGCTGGATAACGTGCGCATCGAACTGGAAGGTTGCGAAAACATTGGTCGCTTGCCCACCTGCACCTTCGAGTTGACCAACCTGAACGTCGACCGCAGCTTTCGCTTCGACGATGGCACCATGCTGTTCGACGAATCCGGTGGACCGCTCAAACCCCAATCGATCCGGGTGGGACAGGTCGAGGATAATTACTATCTTCAGTTTCAGTTGATCCGCAACGTACCGACCCGGGTTACCCTGAATTTCCAGCAGAGCAACAGCAAGTTGAGCAAAACGCCCGCGATCAAGCTGGGCTTTCGTGACGGAAATAATGATTCACTGACGCTCAAGTTCAGTGAGATTGTCATGCACTAGGCATCAGCGACTTGCGATCGCCGCGCGAGATCATCGGTTCATACAAAAGGAGAGCGAAACATGATCACCTGTTATCTGAAATACGTACTCGACCCCTACCAGATCGAGGCGTTCGAACACTATGGAAAGTTGTGGATTCCACTCGTTGAAAAATTCGGTGGCCAGCATCACGGCTACTTCCTGCCGTCCGAAGGCGCGAACAATATCGCCATGGCGATGTTCAGCTTTCCAAGCTTTGCAGCCTACGAGCGTTATCGGCAGGACTCCATGAAAGATCCTGAGTGCATCGCGGCGTTCAAGTTCGCTGAAGAGACAAAATGCATCCTCAGTTATGAGCGCAGTTTTTTCAGGCCCGTGTTTGGCGATCAGGCGCAACAACCCGCCTGATGTCGGTCGGCAGTGTGTAGCCCTCACCAGGAGAAATCGCATGGGTTCCCCTTACAAAACCGCACGATCCTGGCTGCAGTCACTGCTGTTCCTGACTATCGTCATCCCCACCGTGACCCGTGCCGAGCCACGGCCCGAGCACATGGTCTACTTGCGTACGATTGATCCGACCATCGAGCAGGACATTCGCTACGCCGGCGCCCACAACTTCACCGGTCACCCACTCGACGGTTACGCGGCCGCCGAGTGCCTGATGACGCTCGACGCCGCCAAGGCGCTCGCGCGAGTACAAACAGCGCTGCGCTCGCAGGGTTATGGTTTGAAGGTCTTCGACTGCTATCGACCGAATCGCGCTGTCGCCGATATGGCGCGCTTCGCAAACGAACCGGGCGACCCGCGCAAGGCCGAGTTCTACCCGCGCGTGGACAAGCAGGATTTCTGGCGCCTGGGGTATGTGGCGCGGGTGTCGAATCACTCCCGCGGTTCGACCGTCGACCTGACACTGACCGGACCGAAAGCGTTGCCCGCCGCAACCTGGACGCCTTCGGCCGCGCAGGTCGATTGCACGGCCCCCTACGCTCAACGCTGGCATGACGGCGCGCTCGACATGGGCACCGGTTTCGATTGCTTCGATGAGCGGACGCATACCGCCAACCCGACAATCAGCGCGGCCGCGAAGGACAATCGTCAGCGGCTAAGCAGTGCGATGGAAAAAGAAGGGTTTTCCGGGTACTCGAAAGAATGGTGGCACTTCACTTACGCAGGCGCCGGCGCCGGCGCGCCGAACGAAGTCATGAATTTCCCGATCACGCCGCTTAGCGCCAGCGAAGCACTCGACGCCAGCCATCAGCTGATTGTGGTCACCAGCAAAAACTGGGACGACATCCAGGGCACCGCCCAACGCTATGAGCGGGATGGCAAGACCTTTCGAAAATCGGGTAATGCGTTTGCCGTGGTGGTCGGCAAAAACGGCATGGCCTGGGGCAAAGGGTTGAGCAGCGTTGAGCCAGGCGAGGGGCCGGTGAAACGTGAAGGCGACGGAAAAACGCCGGCCGGGGTGTTCACGCTCGGAACGGCATTTGGCTACGACAACACGGCCGAAACGAAACTGCCTTACCTCGCACTGACACCGGCCATCGAATGCGTCGACGACAGCCACTCCGCACGCTACAACGAGCTGGTCGACGGCTCGAAGATCGCCAAGGACTGGAACAGCGCCGAACGCATGCGCAGCGAGGAAGGTTATCGCAAGGGCATCGTCATCGAGCACAACACACCGGCGTCCCCCGCCTCGGGCTCGTGCATTTTCTTCCACATCTGGCGCAGCCCGACCTCGCCGACGGCAGGCTGCACGGCCATGGATCAGGCGGACATCTCCCATTTGTTCGACTGGCTCGATCCTCGCCAGTCTCCCTTGCTGGTGCAAATGCCCGAGGCGCAATACGAGCACCTGCGCGAACGCTGGAATCTCCCGGAACGGTGAGACATCAGCCCTGCTTCAAATCGAGGCAATAGGTGTAGTAACCCGTTTCGCGCACGTAGCCCAGGGATTCATACAAGCGTTGTGCCTGGTGATTGTCCGTGGCCGTTTCCAGCACCATGCCTTTGGCGCCGGTCAGCAACGCGAAGGATCGTGCGGTGTTCATCAGCTGCGTCGCGACCCCGCGGCCTCGGGCGGCGGGTGCAGTGAACAGATCGCCGAGCAGCCAGGTGCGGTGCGCATCGATGGAAGAAAAAGTCGGGAACAACTGGACGAAACCCAGCGTTTCGCCGGTGGGGTCCTGGGCGAAGAAGATCACCGATTCATCCCGGGCAAGGCGCTCGGCGATAAAGTCACGCGATTGCGTCAGGTTTGAGGGTTGGCCGTAGAAACCTCGATAGGCGTCGAACAGGCTGGCGACGTTGTCGAGGTGGGTGGCGTCGGCGCGATGGACCTGGACATCCATGAGAGGGGTCTCCGTGAGGCAGCAGTGGTGTGTCGGGCAATGTCGATAAACGGCGTGACGATCAGGCTGTAGACCGTCAGGTATCGGTCGTGATCCTGTTCACCGGTGCCGAACCGGAGGACTTCGGGCCTGGACGTGGTGACGTAGAGCGTACCGAACATCCAGTCCCACAGTGACAGGTTGATACTGAAGTTTTTGTTGAAGTGTTGCGGTGCGTCGCTGTGGTGGATCTGGTGCTGGGCCGGGCTGTTAAGTACGTGCTCGAGCACTGGGCCGTACGACAGCCAGACATGGCTGTGACGCAGGTTTCCCGCCAGCGCATTGAGGATGAACACCAGATACGTCACGCCAAACAGGGAATAGCGGCTGATCTCGCCACCACAGGCATACCAGAAGACGCCGGCATAGGCGCCGATGCCGATGATCGTTGAAAGCTTTTCGACAATCTTCTCGACGAAATGAACCCGACTGGCCGTTGCCGGCACCAGCACCGGCGCCGAATGATGGACTTTGTGAAAGGCCCAGAGCCATCGGGAATGAAAGGCGCGGTGCGCCCAATAGGCCATGAAGTCTTTCACCAGGAAAACGCCGAGGCCGTAGAGCAAGCACAGTGACAGGTTCTGCTCCACTTGCACCCGCGCGCCCCACAGGTTGGTGAAAAAGGTGATGTAGTCACCGGAGCGCAGAACGATCGGGTCTACCAGGCCGACAATCGGCAACACCAACGCCACTTTCAGAATCGCCCGCACAAAGTAGTAGCGGTAATCGAGCAACGCCGAACGATGGAAATACACACGACGCCCGCCGATGAACTGTCCGAACGACTGGGCTTCGGTGAGACCTCGATGCTTTCTGAACCGAAACAGGCCGTAGGCGATGCTGTATGACGAGAACAGAAACAGTAAACCCATGCGCCCGTTCAGATCGAAAAGACCCAGGAACTGGTGAATGACGGGCTCGATCACCCACTCGGTCAGGCCGTTATAGAGCAGCGCAAGGGCATCCAAAATGGACTCGCCTCCATCAATACAAGGAATTGCCAATCATACCCTAACCGAGAACGATTCTTGAGTGTGGTTCCAGTTCGGGTCTCTGCACGTCCCTCCCCTGTGCAGTGAACTGAGGTTGCAGGCGTACATTGCATCTGGTCGGCGACGCGCACCTACTGGTGTCGGAGGGGGTGATACCGGAACGAAGGGGCTGATGTTGGCGACTTGAGGCGGTTGATTGACGGTAGGGGGCGCTTCCTGGCGATGGCGATCATGAGACGGTTATCGCCAGCAAGCCGGCGCCTACAGGATCGGGTTCTCAACGCCGCGGCCGAGGACACCGCAAAACCTTGTAGGAGCCGGCTTGCTGGCGATGGCGTTCGAAAAATCGCCATCGCCAACCAATCTGGCTCCTGCAAAAAACAACGCTAGAACGTGATGGCCGCCGCGGGCGTCACGTCGATCCGTGCCACCGAACCGGTCAGACGCGCCAGGTCCTTGTTGTGCTCGGCGATGATGTCTTCGGCGGCAAGGTTTCCGTTGTCGACAGTGGAGTGAGCGTCAGCCGCCAGCACCACGTCGTACTCCAGTTTCAGTGCCTGACGCACGGTGGCGTTCACGCAATAGTCGGTTTGCAGACCGCAGATGACCAGGCGTTCGAAATCCTCCTTCGGCAGCAGCTTTTGCAGAGTGGTCTGGTAGAACGAATCCGATGTGGTTTTGCGAACCCGCAAGTCCTTCGGCGAGACATCCAGCCCTTCGGCCAGTTGCCAGCCGTCGGCGTTATACGCCAGCAGACTGCCCTCTTCCTCATGCTGGATCAGCACCACCGGAATCCCGGCCGTTCGGGCGCGGGCGCTGAGACCGTTGATGCGTTCGATGACGCGCGCAATCTCGAAGCACTCGTACTCACCAGCGCAGAGCGCCTGCTGGACGTCGATGATTAACAATGCGGTGGTCATGATTCCTTCCTTGATCTGTCGATGAGTCAGGGGACAGAAACTAACTCCGTCCCCTTGCGGAAACAACCCTCAATAACCCAGCGACAACCCGGTGTTACGACGCGGATCGTTCGCCCCGTAGAAACGGTTTTTGCCCACCGGTTTACCGTCCAGCGACGGCGCCCCGACCAGGATGGCCGCGATATGATTGGCATCTTGCGGCCCGGCGAACTTGTGCCCCCAGCTTTCGAGCAGCTTCACTGTGTCCGGGCTGGTGGTGAAGGTTTCCAGGTTGGTCTCTTCCGGCAGCCACTGCTGGTGGAAACGCGGCGCATCCACCGCTTCCTGGATGTTCATGCCGTAATCGATCACGTTGAGGATGGTCAGCAAGGTCGCGGTGATGATGCGACTGCCACCCGGCGTGCCGACAACCATCACCACTTTGCCATCCTTGGTGACGATGGTCGGGCTCATGGACGACAACGGCGCCTTGCCGGGCGCGATGGCGTTGGCCTCCCCTTGCACCAGGCCGTACATGTTCGGCACGCCGATTTTCGAGGTGAAGTCGTCCATTTCGTCATTGAGAATGACCCCGGTCTTGCTGGCCATGACGCCGGCGCCGAACCAGTCGTTCAAGGTGTAGGTCACCGAGACCGCGTTGCCCCACTTGTCGACGATCGAGTAATGGGTGGTGTTGCTGCCTTCGTGGGGCGCGACCCCGGGTTTGAGCTCGCTGGACACAGCGGCCTTCTGTGGGTTGATGGCGGCGCGGATTTTGGTCGCGTAGTTTTTATCCAGCAGATGCGCGATCGGGTTCTTCACGAAGTCCGGGTCGCCGAGGTAGCTGTTGCGGTCCACATACGCGTGGCGCATGGCTTCGATCTGGTAGTGCATGCCCTGCGCCGAGTGGTAGCCCAGGTCCTTCATCGGGTAGCCGTCGAGGATGTTCATGATCTCGCAGATGACCACGCCGCCAGAGCTTGGCGGTGGTGCCGAGACCACGTGGTAACCGCGATAGTCGCACTCGATCGGCGCCAGTTCGCGGGTCTTGTATTTGTCGAGGTCGGCCTGGGTGATGATGCCCTTGTTGGCCTGGCTGGAGGTGACGATGGCATCGGCCACCCAACCCTTGTAGAACCCGTCCGCACCTTTTTCGGAAATTTCCCGCAGGGTCTTGCCCAGGTCTTTTTGAACGAGTTTCTGCCCGACCTGCATCGGCTCGCCGTTGCTCAGGAAGATCGAGCCGGAATCCTTGATGTCCTTCTTGAACACATCGGTGGCGTACTCCAGCAAATCGACATCGCCCTGCTCCAGCGTGAACCCGTCTTCAGCGAGCTTGATGGCCGGTGCGATCACTTCCTTGCGCGGTTTGGTGCCGTACTTGCTCAGTGCCAGTTCCATGCCGGAGACCGTGCCCGGCACGCCGACCGCGAGGTGGCCGCGGGTGCTGAGGTCCGGGACGACATTGCCCGCCTTGTCGAGGTACATGTCGGCAGTCGCGGCCAGGGGCGCTTTTTCGCGGAAGTCGAGGAAGGTCTTGCGCCCGTCCGCCAGTTGAATGGTCATGAAACCGCCGCCACCCAGGTTGCCCGCCGCGGGATACACCACCGCCAGCGCATACCCGACCGCGACGGCGGCATCGACGGCGTTGCCACCGCTCTTGAGCACATCCACACCCACGTGGCTGGCCAGATGCTGGGCGGTGACCACCATGCCGTTTTCGGCGGCGACGGGCGCAACGGAGGCCGCGTGGGCCATCAGGCAGCTGAGCGCCAAGGAGGTCGCTATGAGCGATTTGGCAAAAGGTTCGAACTTCATGAGTCGGTCTCTTTTTGTTTTTAGGGTCGGTAAAAAAAACAGAGAAAACGTTTCAAGAGCAGTACGCAGTATGGCTGGGATTACGTATTGCGCCTCCCCGACGAGGCAGTATGCTTGCCCCCTGCTCACCTGTTTTCGGAGTTCGCCGGCATGACGTTTACCTTCACCACCATGGCCTCCCCGGTCGGCGAATTGAAGCTGGTCGCGAACGGCTCGAGACTGGCGGCCATCCTCTGGGAAAACGACAAACCGGGTCGGGTGCGGCTCGGTCCAGTGAGCGAAGCCCCGGACAACCCGATCCTTGTTCGCGCCCGACAACAGTTGACTGAATACTTTGCCGGCACACGAAACCGCTTCGACCTGGAACTGGATTTCGTCGGGACGGACTTTCAGAAGAAGGTGTGGCAAGCGCTGTTGACCATTCCGTTCGGCGAAACCCGCAGCTATAGCCAGATTGCCCAGCAGATCGGCAACCCGAGCGCGGTTCGCGCGGTGGGTGCGGCGAATGGCAAGAACCCGATCTCGATTGTTGCGCCGTGTCATCGGGTGATTGGCGCGTCGGGGAAACTGACGGGTTTTGCAGGCGGGCTTGAGGCGAAGGAATTGTTGCTGACGCTGGAGGGCGGGCAATGGGGTGCAACGGGAAGACTGGAAGGCTTTTGATTTCGCAGGAGCTGCCGCAGGCTGCGATCTTTTGATCTTCCGGTGTTCGCAAAAACGCCAAGAATCAAGATCAAAAGATCGCAGTCTGCGGCAGCTCCTACTGGATTGTGTGCGGTTGTTAAGCCGTGAAGATGTTTTTCATCGCCGCATACTGCAGCAGCATGATGGTCTTCGCATCGCAGATTTCGCCGCGATAAAACGACTCGAGCGCCGCATCGAACGACCACTCCAGCACTTCCAGCTCTTCGGTTTCTTCCTCCAGCCCGCCACCCTCGCTGACTTTCGATGAAGCGTCATATTCGGCGATGAAAAAGTGCAGTTTTTCCGTCACCGAGCCGGGGCTCATGTAGGCCTCGAAAACCTTCTGCACATGGTGCACGCGATAACCGGTTTCCTCTTCCGCTTCATCGCGTATGCGCTCTTGCGGCGCGGCGCCTTCAAGCAACCCCGCCGCCACTTCGATCAGCAAACCGTCGTGACCATTGACGAATACCGGCAAGCGGAACTGCCGCGTCAGCACGACGGTTCTCTTTTCGCGGTTGAACAGCAGAATCGCCGCGCCATTGCCACGGTCGTAGACCTCGCGGGTCTGGCGCTGCCATTCGCCATTGTTGCGCTGATAATCAAAGGTGATTTTCTTCAGCAGGTACCAGTCGTGGGACAGTACCTGGGACTCGATGATGTTGACCCGCTCGGCTGTGTTCGGCATGACAAGGCGTCCTTATATCGTCAGAAGGCGCCCATCTTAGACGAAAATCCCCTCATGACAGTTGAGCCTTGTATTCCTTCTCATATTGCCCGGCGAGCGATTCTTTCTGCTTGTCGTCGAGCAACTTGCCGGCCATCTGGAAGAACTTCTGCTCTTCCTCCTTCAAGTGGTGATGGACCTTCTCGGAAAGTTTCTTCGCGGCCACCAGCCAGGCCGGGCTGGACATCTCGGTCTCGTCGAGTTCCTCCATCATTTCGTCCATCTCGTGGTGTTCGGAAATCGCATGGCGGCTGAGGTCGACACCGCTATCGAATGCCATCAACGGGATATAGAAATGCCGTTCTTCAGCGGTTTCGTGAGCCTGGAGTTCGGACTTGAGCTGTTTGTACGCTTCGACGCGTTCCGGGGTGTCGCCGCTGGTCTTGACCAATGCATCCGCGTAGGTGCGTTGGCGGTCATGGCTTTCGCGCAAGGCTTCAAAAATGTTCAAGGCAGGTGGCCCTCATCGGCTGAGTTCTGGAATGACGTTGTAATGGCTAGACATCTTCGCGCTGGCAACGGTTCCTCTGTTCATCAGGGGATAGAACAATCGTCGCGACCCGGATACGCTCGTGCTTCACCGCCTTAAGGATTTAGCCGATGACACTCAGCATCGAACTGTCACAAAACCCGACACCGGAAGATCGCGAAGCGATCCTTGCTCCATTGCGGGCCTACAACGTCGCGCAAGCGGGTGACGGCAAAGCGCAACCGCTGGCCCTGCTGGTGCGCGATGACCAGGGTGAAATCCAGGGCGGACTGTATGGCCGGTTTTTTTATCAGTGGCTGTTTATCGAATTGCTGTCGGTGCCGGAACAGGGTCGGGGACAAGGCCTCGGCGCAAGGCTGATGCAGATGGCTGAAGACCTGGCGCGGGAGAAGGAATGCGTGGGGATCTGGCTGGACACCTTCGATTTTCAGGCGCCGGAGTTTTACAAGAAGCTCGGGTATAGCGAGTTGGGGCAGATCGTTGACTACCCGCCGGGGCATAAGCGGTTCTTTTTCCAGAAGCGCCTGCTCAACTGATCGAGCCCCATTTACCCGATCGACACCGAACAAATGTGGGAGCGGGCTTGCTCGCGAAAGCGGTGGGTCATTAAACATTGATATTGACTGAACCACCGCTTTCGCGAGCAAGCCCGCTCCCACAGGGATACTGCGTCAATCCATCAGATCACAGGCAAGTCGCCAACGCCGCCAACCGGCGCTTGGCAACAAAGTCGTCATGCTGCGCGTAGTAACTCAACGTCGTACCCGACGCATCTGCGGTGATGTCCACAAAGGATTCCGCCGAGCGCGTGTAAACAGTCGATCCACCCTTCTTGCCCGGCTGCAGGTACGCGCCCGCATCGACGCCGAACACCGCCTCGTCCTGCCAGGAGAACTGCACGCACTGGGCAACGACTTTTTCCGGCTTGTCCGACGTCAGGGTTTTGTACGGAGTTCCGGTACGGGCATCGTTCATTACAGAACCCGCACATCCCGCCAGCAACGTTGCGGCCAGCGCCACCATCAGAATTCGCATTGCATGTGCTCATCAAGAAAAAGCGGACTGTATCACCGTGGGCGAGCGTATCGTTCTGCTTTACTGAATTTATACCGCGACACCGCGCAACGATTCGCGCACCCTGTCGCGCCATACGCTGCATCGCCCCTCTTTCCGGGCCCATTTTTTCTGGAACGTCCATGACACCCAACGCCGAATTTTACAAACCGACCGCTGAATATGCCGACAAGCTGATCAGCCAGATCGGTCAGACGCCTTCCTGGATCGCCAAGCGAATCGGCGTCACCGACAAGCGGATTCGTTACATCCTCGACGGCGAACGCACCGTCAAGGGCGAAACCACGCCGATCCAGATGACCTACTGCGAGCAGTTTGCCCTCGAATGCCTGGCGGCGGCGGCCAAGGCCAAGAAACAGTCTTCGTAACCCATTCTCAAGGAGCGACCATGGCGGCAACCGAACAGCAACACGAGCAAGCGCTGAAGAAGTTTCTCGATGAGCGCCCCGAATTGCAGCACGAGCTCGACAACCTCAACCCGCTGCTCGCCCAGGTCAAGGGTGAAACAGCGGCGCAATTTCGCGACGAACGCTTGCATGAAGCGTTCGAAGCCGAGGCCGAGCGCCTGGGTTTGTTCGCCTGGGAACTGACTCTGCAACTGACCGCCCCCACGCCTGAAGACTACGAGGCGCAACGCCTGAACGTGCACAGGGAAGTGGCCGAAATGGCAGGGATGGACTGGCGGGAATATTGTGAGTTATACGGATTGAATCCGTAACCGTTGCCGATCAAGGATCCTCTCGCCGATGCTGCCTTCATCCTCCACTATCCACGCCAGTCCGGGACACCTGCACATCCAGAAATGGCGCGGACGCATCGGCCTGTCGCTGGTGGCCGCGCTCTCGGTACTCGCCGGCATGACCGACGCCATCGGCTTCATGGCCAGCGGCGACTTCGTCTCCTTCATGAGCGGCAACACCACCCGCCTCGCCGTGGCGATCAGCGATGGCGACATGGGCCTGACATTGCGTCTGGTGCTCCTCGTGTCGACGTTCATCATCGGTAACGCCTTGGGCATTGTGGTCAGTCGTGTTGGCGGGCGTCGGGCGCTGCCGTTGCTGTTGTGCATCGCCATGCTGTTGTGTGGGGCCGCGGCCTGGCCCTACGACGAACAACTGCCGGCGCTGCTGGCAACGATCATTGCCATGGGCATGCTCAATGCCGCTGTCGAAGAGGTGAACGGTCTGCCGGTGGGGCTGACCTACGTCACCGGCGCCCTGTCGCGTTTCGGCCGCGGCCTGGGACGCTGGATGCTCGGCGAGCGGCGTAACGGCTGGCGGGTGCAACTGATCCCCTGGACCGGCATGTTTGCCGGCGCAGTGCTGGGTGCCGTGCTGGAGCATCATCTTGGGCTCAAGGCGCTGTTTGTCAGCGGATTGCTGGCGGGTGCACTGGGAGGGCTGTCGCTGAAGATTCCGCGACGCTGGCAGTTGGGGTATATGCCGCGTTGAGAGGCGTAGCAAATCCGGCATTTAAGTCGGCAGACAGACCGCCACCGCTGGCAAGCCAGCGCCTACAGGGGTTTGCGGCGGGTCGCGGTCTTGCATAAGACACAGATCCTGTAGGAGCCGGCTTGCTGGCGATGGCGACAACTCGGTCCACGCCTTATCATGGCCGCAGTTTCGCTGATCGAGTCTGTCATGAAGTTCGCCATCGCGCTGTTTTCCGCCGCCCATGCGCCCTCCTCGCGCCGTGCCTTGCTGTTCGCCCAGGCTGCGCTGGCCGGCGGGCATGAAATTGTCCGGCTGTTTTTCTATCAGGACGGCGTGTACAACGCCTCCGCCGCCGTGGTCACGCCGCAGGATGAACAGGATTTGCCCAAGCAATGGCGCGCCTTTGTCACCGAGCACCAGTTGGACGGCGTGGTCTGCATCGCCGCCGCCCTGCGCCGTGGCGTGTTGAACGCAGAAGAAGCCCAACGTTATCAGCGTGAAGCGGTCGCCGTCGGCGCGCCCTGGGAACTGTCCGGGCTCGGCCAGTTGCATGACGCGGTGCAGGAAGCTGACCGCTTGATCTGCTTCGGAGGTGCGTGACATGCCCAAGTCCCTGCTGATTATCAGCCGTCAGGCACCGTGGTCCGGGCCGAATGCGCGGGAAGCGCTGGACATCGTGCTGGCCGGCGGCGCGTTCGACCTGCCGATCGGCCTGCTGTTTCTCGATGACGGGGTATTCCAGCTCACCGCGAAACAGGACGCCAAAGCCCTGCAACAGAAAGACCTGAGCGCCAACCTGCAGGCATTGCCGATGTTCGGCGTCGAAGACCTCTTCGTCTGTGGCGACAGCGCCGCTGAACGCGGTCTGGAGACGACCGGTCTGGCGCTCGAAGACGTCCAGGTACTGAGCGCCCACGACATCACCGCCCTCATTGACCGTTACGACCAGGTGATCACCCTCTGATGTCGACTTTACATGTGTTGTCTCATTCCCCGTTCGGCGACGATCGCCTGACCAGTTGCCTGCGCGTGATCGGCGCAGACGATGCGCTGCTGCTGACCGGCGACGCGGTGTACGCGTTGCAGCCGGGCACCGTGCCCTGCACCGCGCTGAATGCTCGCCACCCGACGCTGTTCGTGCTGGCCGAAGACGCCCGGGCACGCGCGTTGGAGATTCCTGACACCGCCAAGGCCATCGACTACGCAGCCTTCGTCGAACTGTCGATTCACTATGACAAGGTCAACAGTTGGCTATGAATTCACTGACCGTCGGCGCCCGCGCCATCGAGCTGGACAAGGATGGATTCCTGGTTGAACTGAGCGACTGGTCCACCGAAGTGGCCTGCGCCCTGGCCGCCGCAGAAGACATCGAGTTGAGCCCTGACCATTGGGAAATCCTCGAACTGCTGCGCAGCTTCTACGCCGAATTCCAGCTGTCCCCGGCGACGCGCCCGCTGATCAAGTACACCGCGTTGAAGCTCGGCCCGCTGAAAGGCAACAGCTTGCACCTGAACCGACTGTTCAAAGGCACCCCTGCCAAACTCGCCGCGAAACTGGCGGGCCTGCCCAAACCGACGAACTGCTTATGACCGACTACCCAGCGCTGACTCTCGAAACGCCTGCCGAACACCCGTTCGCCCAATTCGTGCGGATCCTCGGCAAAGGCAAGCGTGGCGCCCGGGACCTGACCCGGCAAGAAGCCCGCGAAGCCATGGGCATGGTGCTCGACGACAAGGTCGAGGACACCCAGCTCGGCGCCTTTCTGATGCTGTTGCGGCACAAGGAAGAAAGCGCCGAGGAGATGGCCGGGTTCACCGAAGCCTTGCGTGAACGTTTGCAGGCACCGGCATTGAATGTCGATCTGGACTGGCCGACCTACGCCGGCAAGAAGCGTCATTTGCCGTGGTATCTGCTGGCGGCCAAGTGCCTGGCGCAGAACGGGGTGCGGATTTTCATGCACGGCGGTGGCGCGCACACCGCCGGGCGACTGTACAGCGAGCAACTGCTGGACGAGTTGAACATCCCGCTGTGCCGCAACTGGCAACAGGTCGGTTCGGCCCTCGATAACGGCGGCCTGGCGTTCATGCCGCTGGTGGATTGGGCGCCGCAACTTCAACGCATGATCGACCTGCGCAACACCCTCGGCCTGCGCTCGCCGATCCACTCCCTGGCGCGAACTCTCAATCCGTTGAACGCTCGCTGTGGCCTGCAAAGCATTTTTCACCCCGGCTATCAGGCGGTGCACCGCGATGCCAGCGGTTTGCTCGGTGACACCGCGATCGTGGTCAAGGGCGATGGCGGCGAGATCGAGATCAACCCGGACGCCGACAGTCACTTGTACGGCACCACCGGTGGCGAGAGCTGGGATGAGGAATGGCCGCAGCTGTCGAGCCAGCGTCACGTAAAACCCGCCTCGCTCGACCCCGAGCATTTAAAAGCCGTATGGCGTGGCGACGTGGTCGACAGTTACCCGCAAATGGCGCTGATCGCGACCATGGCCCTCGCCTTGCGCGGCCTCGGCAAGACTCGCGAGCAAGCCTTCGAAACCGCCCGGCAGTATTGGGATGCTCGGGATAGATCGATTTAACCGATCATAACCCTTTAAGCTTTGCGCTTTTTTATCGAACCTATCGGAATAGACTCCTCTCCAACGCTTATTGGTTAAGGAGTCTTGAACATGGGTTTGTTAGTTGAAGGTCGCTGGCATGACCAGTGGTACGAAAGCAGCAAGGACGGCGCGTTCCAGCGTGAACAGGCGCAGCGTCGCAACTGGTTGACCGCCGACGGCAAACCCGGCCCGACCGGTGTCGGTGGCTTTGCGGCCGAAGCGGGACGCTACCATTTGTATGTGTCCCTCGCCTGTCCGTGGGCGCATCGCACGTTGATCCTGCGCAAACTCAAAGGCCTCGAAAACCTGATCGACGTGTCGGTAGTCAGCTGGTTGATGCTGGAAAACGGCTGGACCTTCGACAAGCACCTGGGCTCGACCGGCGACAAGCTCGATCACTTCGACTTCATGCACCAACGCTATACCGCCGATACCGCCGACTACACCGGCCGCGTTACCGTGCCGGTGCTCTGGGACAAGCAGCAGAATCGCATCGTCAACAATGAGTCGGCGGAGATCATCCGCATGTTCAATGGTGCGTTCGATGAATTGACCGGCAATGACCTGGACTTTTATCCGGCGCCTCTGCGGGGCGAGATCGATGCGCTGAACGAACAGATTTATCCGGCGGTGAACAACGGCGTGTATCGCGCCGGGTTTGCCACGTCGCAAAAGGCTTATGAAGAGGCGTTCGATGAGGTGTTTGCCGAGCTGGATCGGCTGGAAGCGCTGTTGGACGCCAATCGTTATCTGGTGGGTGAATACCTGACGGAAGCGGACATTCGGTTGTTTACCACGCTGATCCGCTTTGATGCGGTGTACCACGGGCACTTCAAGTGCAACCTGCGGCGGATTGCCGATTATCCGAACCTGTCAAACTGGTTGCGCGAGATTTATCAGTGGCCGGGTATTGCCGAGACGGTGGATTTCACCCACATCAAGAACCACTATTACGGCAGTCACAAGACCATCAACCCGACGGGTATCGTGCCGAAAGGGCCGGAGCAGGATTTCACGGCACCCCATGATCGGACGCGGTTGAGCGGGAAAGGGGTTTGGCGCAAGGCCCAGGTTTGATCCGAAATTCGCAGAGGGCTGAGGGCCCTATCGCGAGCAAGCCCGCTCCCACATTTGACCGTATTCTTCTGTTAGAACTCGATCGAATGTGGGAGCGGGCTTGCTCGCGATGGGGGCAACTCGGTCTTCAGACCTGCGCCTGAGCCCCTTCAAACCACGCCAGTTTCTCGCGCAGTTGCACCACTTCCCCGACAATCACCAGCGTCGGCGCATGCACTTCATGCTCCGCCACCAGCCGTGGAAGATCGGCGAGGGTGCCGGTAAACACTCGCTGATTGACCGTGGTGCCCTGCTGGATCAACGCCGCCGGGGTATCCGCCCCGCGACCATGCTTGATCAACTGCTCGCAGATGATCGGCAAGCCCACCAGCCCCATGTAAAACACCAGGGTTTGCGCCGGTGCGACCAGATCGGCCCATGGCAAATCGGTGGAGCCGTCCTTCAAGTGACCGGTGACAAATCGCACCGACTGCGCGTAATCGCGATGGGTCAGCGGAATCCCGGCGTACGCCGCGCAACCGCTGGCCGCCGTGATCCCCGGCACAACCTGGAACGGGATGCCATGGGCCGCCAGTTCTTCGATCTCTTCACCGCCGCGTCCGAAAATAAACGGATCACCGCCCTTCAACCGCACGACACGCTTGCCCTGTTTGGCCAGATCCACCAATTGCTGATTGATCTGATCCTGCGGCACGGCGTGATCGGCGCGACGCTTGCCGACGTAGACCCGCTCGGCATCGCGACGGCATAACTCCAGAATCGCCGGCGCCACCAGACGGTCATACAGCACCACATCGGCTTGCTGCATCAGGCGCAAGGCGCGGAAGGTCAGCAGATCCGGATCACCCGGCCCCGCCCCCACCAAATAGACTTCGCCCACGGCAACAGGCGCTTCGCCATCGATTTTTGCCTGTAACAGACGCTCGGCTTCGGCGCCCTGCCCGGCCAGTTGCCGGTCGGCAATCGGGCCCTGGAACACCTCTTCCCAGAACGCCCGGCGCTGCTGCACATCCGGGAACAGACCTTTGACCTGGTTGCGAAAACGCGCCGCCAGCCCGGCCAGTTGACCGTAGGTCGAAGGAATCCAGGTTTCGATTTTCGCGCGGATCAGACGCGCCAGCACCGGCGCATCGCCGCCGCTGGACACGGCGATGATCAGCGGCGAACGGTCGACGATGGCCGGGAAAATCACGCTGCACAGCGCAGGCGCATCCACCACATTGACCGGCACGCAACGCCGATGGGCATCGGCGGACACTTGCGCGTTCAGCGGTTCGTCATCGGTGGCGGCAATGATCAGCCCGCAACCCTGCAGATCCGCTTCGACGTAACCACGCAACAGGCACTCGCCACCGCTGCCGGTAACCAGCTCACGCAGTTGCGGTTCGATTTCAGGTGCGACCACCCGCAGCAGCGCACCGGCTTCGGCCAGCAGGCGGGATTTGCGCAAGGCAATCTCCCCCCCACCGACGACCAAGACACGACTGCCGCGAAGGTTATGGAACAGCGGCAGATAGTCCATTTAGCCGATGACCTCGAGGCCACCCATGTACGGTTTCAGCACTTCAGGCACTCGGATCGAGCCGTCGGCCTGCTGGTAGTTTTCCAGCACCGCCACCAGCGTACGACCGACCGCCAGACCGGAACCGTTCAGGGTGTGAACCAGTTCAGGCTTGCCGGTTTCCGGGTTACGGAAACGGGCCTGCATACGACGGGCCTGGAAGTCGCCGCAGTTGGAGCACGACGAAATCTCGCGGTATTTGTCCTGGCTCGGGATCCACACTTCCAGGTCGTAGGTCTTGACCGCGCTGAAGCCCATGTCGCCGGTGCACAGGGCAATCGTGCGATAAGGCAGCCCCAGGAGTTGCAGGACTTTTTCGGCGTTGGCAGTCAGGCCTTCCAGCGCTTCCATCGAGGTCGATGGCTCAACGATCTGGACCATTTCAACCTTGTCGAACTGGTGCTGACGGATCATGCCGCGGGTATCGCGACCCGATGCGCCGGCTTCGCTACGGAAGCACGGGGTGTGAGCGACGAACTTGATCGGCAGCAGTTTCGAATCGACGATTTCGCCGGCGACGATGTTGGTCAGCGACACTTCGGCGGTCGGGATCAGGTACAGATCGGCCTCGCCTTCACGAGCGATCTTGAACAGGTCTTCTTCGAATTTCGGTAGTTGACCAGTGCCTTGCAGCGCCGGCGCCTGGACCAGATAAGGCGTGTAAGCCTCTTCGTAACCGTGTTCGCTGGTGTGCAGGTTGATCATGAATTGCGCCAGGGCGCGGTGCAGACGAGCGATCGGGCCGCGCAGCAGGGCGAAACGGGCGCCGGACAGTTTGGCGGCGGTTTCGAAGTCCAACCAGCCGAACTTCTCGCCCAGGGCGACATGGTCCTGGACCGGGAAATCGAACGCGGTCGGGGTACCCCAGCGGCGCACTTCGACGTTGCCGTCTTCGTCATCGCCGATCGGCACAGACTCGTGCGGCAGGTTCGGGATACCGAGCAGGATCGAATCGAGATCGCTCTGGATCGCATCCAGCTCGACTTTGCCGGCGCTCAACTCGTTGGCCATGCGCTCGACGTCCGCCATCAACGGCGCGATGTCTTCGCCGCGCTGCTTGGC
Organism: Pseudomonas sp. SJZ080; assembly: GCF_007828295.1. NCBI lineage: Bacteria > Pseudomonadati > Pseudomonadota > Gammaproteobacteria > Pseudomonadales > Pseudomonadaceae > Pseudomonas > Pseudomonas sp. SJZ080. The sequence goes on along the minus strand of NZ_VIUK01000012.1, from coordinate 172,077 downwards.
CTGACCGATGGATTTGGAGCGCGCATTACGTTCAGCCTGCAGTGCTTCGGTGCGGGTCTGGACGGTCTTGCGCTGTTCTTCCAGCGCTTCGATGCGCGCAACATCCAGCGTGTAGCCACGGGATGCCAAGCGGTCCGCTACGTCCTGAAGGTTGCTACGTAACAGTTTGGAATCGAGCATGTCGGTCTCTCGTTATCAAAGTTTGGTCAAGGACAGGCCAGCCCAGGTGGCGAGCAGCCCGCCGAATACGCTGATGCCCGCGTAGACTATAGCCAGCGGCATTTGCCCCGTTTCCAGCAGGCGCACCGTATCCAGTGAAAAGGATGAAAAAGTCGTCAGCCCCCCGAGGAAGCCGACCATCAACCCGGCACGCACCTCGATCGGTACTTCCGGGCGTATCAAAAACAGACCGTATAGAACGCCGATCAGCAAACAGCCCACGATATTAACGGCCAGCGTCGCGGTATAGAAGTGCCGCGGCCAATTAGCGTTGATCCAGTTACCTGTGGCAAAGCGCAACAGCGTGCCGGCAACACCGCCGACGGAAACCGCAACGATCAATGGAAGCACTATTTTCTCCGTTGCCGGGGGCTGAGACGGTCCAGTTGCGCAAGGTGATTGAGCTTTTCGCCGATCTTCAACTCCAGGCCACGCGGCACCGGCTGATAGAACGGTTGTGGCTCAAGCTCTTGCGGGAAGTAATCTTCGCCAGCGGCGTAGGCATCTGGCTCATCGTGGGCATAACGGTATTCGTCGCCGTAACCGAGTTGCTTCATCAGCTTGGTCGGCGCGTTGCGCAGGTGCAACGGCACTTCCAGCGAACCATGTTCGGTGGCGCTGCGCATGGCCGCCTTGAAACCCATGTACACCGCATTGCTTTTCGGTGCGCAAGCCAGGTAAGTGATGGCCTGTGCCACCGCCAATTCGCCTTCCGGGCTACCGAGGCGCTCCTGCACTTCCCATGCCGCCAGGCACAGGCTCAATGCGCGCGGATCGGCGTTGCCAATGTCTTCGCTGGCCATGCGCACCACGCGCCGGGCGAGGTACAGCGGATCGCAACCGCCATCGATCATCCGCGCGAACCAGTACAGCGCGCCGTCCGGATTGGAGCCGCGCACCGATTTATGCAGCGCGGAAATCTGGTCGTAGAACGCTTCACCGCCCTTGTCGAACCGGCGACGGGTATCGCCCAATAGGCTTTGCAGCAGATCGACGCCGATCTCGCTGTTGTCTTCGGCGAGGTCCGAGGCGTTTTCCAGCAGGTTGAGCAGGCGCCGGCCATCGCCATCGGCGGCGGACAACAGCATCTGGAAACCTTCATCGCTGAGGGTCAGTTGCCGTTTGCCCAGGCCACGCTCTTCGGTGAGCGCGCGGTGCACCAGCTTGCGCAGCGCCGCTTCGTCGAGGCTTTTGAGCACGTAGACGCGGGCTCGGGAGAGCAACGCATTGTTGAGTTCGAACGAGGGGTTTTCCGTGGTCGCGCCGATGAAAATCAGCGTGCCGTCTTCAACGTACGGCAGAAACGCATCCTGCTGCGACTTGTTGAAACGATGCACTTCATCGACGAACAGGATGGTGCGCTTGCCGTACTGCCCGGCCTGCTGCTTGGCGATTTCCACCGCCTGGCGGATTTCCTTCACGCCGGCCAGGACTGCCGAGACCGTTTCGAAGTGCGCATCCGAGACTTCCGCCAGCAACCGCGCCAGCGTGGTTTTGCCCACGCCCGGCGGGCCCCAGAAAATCATCGAGTGCAGGGCACCCTGCTCGAGCGCTTCGCGCAATGGCTTGCCGCGAGCGAGCACGTGTTCCTGACCGACGTACTCGTCCAGATTGGCTGCGCGCAAACGGGCGGCCAAAGGCTGAGCTATCGGGGCACTGCGAAACAGGTCCATCACTACCTATAAAACCTCACTATGAACACCGCACTCCCCTGTAGGAGCCGGCTTGCTGGCGATGGTGGGTCAGTCGACATTAATGTTGAATGACAAACCGCTATCGTCGGAGCGCCGCCCGCCGCAAGCCGGCTCCTACAAGGGTTTTGCGGTTTATTCCTGGATCACGTCCGCGCCTTTAGGGATGTCGAACTTGAACTTGGACGCCGGGATCGGCTCGTTGGCCTTCACGCCAGTGAACAGGATATTGGTGCGCTGACCGACGCTGTCGATCAGTTGCATGTCATTGACCAGGCCATTGCGGAACGACAGGCGCAGGCTGTCGAACAGGGTGTCCTTGGATTTCGGCTTCAAGGTGAAGTCAATCACGCCGCCGGCTTCCTTGGCGCTGATGGCGAAGCTCTGGCTGATCTTGGACACGTCACCGGACAGCAACAACGCCGGCGTCTGGCTCAGGCGCAGGTCCAGGGTCTTGATGGTGGCCTGTTCCAGGTCCGGGTCCCACAGCGTGACCTTCTTGCCGTCGGAAACCACGACTTGCTCGGCCGGCGCATCGGTGTGCCAGTAAAACAGGCCAGGACGCTGCAGCGACATTTCACCGGCCGTTTCCTGCAGCTGGGTGCCGCTGCCATCGAGCGTCAACTGCGAGAAGCGCGCGGTCAGGGTCTGGGATTTTTCCAGCAGTTGAGTCAGACGTGCCACGTCCTTGTCATCGGCGTGGGCCGAGAGCGTGGTCAAAGCCAGTACCGGCAGCAACAGCATGCGGATAAGACGCATGGGAGTCCTCATAACATTCGTGGGAGTTCGGACGGTGCGTCACCGCACCATCCTTGCAAATCAAATCAGTCGCGTACCGGGCCAGGCGCCAGGACTTCACGCGAACCGTTGGTATTCATGGACGTCACGACCCCGGCCATTTCCATGGCTTCGATCATGCGTGCGGCCCGGTTGTAGCCGATTTTCAGTTTGCGCTGAACCGCAGAGATGGATGCACGACGGCTTTCCAGCACGAACTGCACCGCTTCGTCGTACAGCGCGTCGGTTTCGGCATCGTCATCACCGCCACCGCCGCCGTTCTCAAAGCCACTGCCAGCCTCTTCGACACCGGCCAGGATCTCGTCGTTGTATTCCGGCGCACCGCGCAGCTTCCAGGCTTCAACCACCCGGTGAACCTCGTCATCGGACACGAACGCACCGTGAACCCGAATCGGCAGACTGGTGCCCGGCGGCATGTAGAGCATGTCACCGTGGCCCAGCAGTTGCTCGGCGCCGCCCTGGTCGATGATGGTCCGGGAGTCGATCTTGCTCGACACCTGGAATGCCATGCGCGTCGGAATGTTCGCCTTGATCAGACCGGTGATCACGTCAACCGACGGACGCTGGGTCGCAAGGATCAAGTGGATACCGGCCGCACGGGCCTTCTGGGCGATACGGGCAATCAGCTCTTCAACCTTCTTGCCGACGATCATCATCATGTCGGCAAATTCGTCGACGACCACAACGATGGTCGGCAGCTTGGTCAGCAGCGGAGCTTCGTCGTGAATGCTTTCGCGCTTGTACAACGGGTCGGTCAGCGGCGTGCCGGCGTCCTGGGCTTCCTTGACCTTGGCATTGAAGCCGGACAGGTTTCGCACGCCCATCTTCGCCATCAGCTTGTAGCGACGCTCCATCTCCGCCACGCTCCAGCGCAGGGCGTTGGCCGCGTCCTTCATGTCGGTCACGACCGGGCACAGCAGATGCGGAATGCCTTCGTAGATAGACAGCTCAAGCATTTTCGGGTCGATCATGATCAGCTTGGCGTCTTCCGGGCCGGACTTGAACAGGATCGACAGGATCATTGCGTTCACACCCACCGACTTACCGGAACCGGTCGTACCAGCCACCAGCAAGTGGGGCATTTTCGCCAGGTCGGTGATGACCGGCTTGCCGCCGATGTCGTGGCCCAGGGCCAAAGTCACCGGGGACTTGAAGTTGTCGTATTCAGGGGTCGACAGCACTTCGGAGAAGCGCACGATCTGCCGGTCTTCGTTCGGAATCTCGATACCGACGGTGGTCTTGCCCGGAATCACTTCCACCACCCGCACGCTGGTCACGGCCAGGGAACGCGCCAGGTCTTTCGCCAGGTTGGCGATACGGCTGACCTTGACCCCGGCCGCAGGCTGGATTTCGTAACGGGTAATCACCGGCCCCGGATGAATCGAATCCACCGAGACTTCGACGCCGAATTCCTTGAGCTTGATTTCCAGCAAATGGCCAACGGCTGCCAGGGATTCAGGCGAGTAATTGAGTTGTTTCTTTTCCGCGGGATCGAGAATCGAGATCGGCGGCAAAGTGCCTTCGACGGCACTGTCGACGAACAGCGGCGCCTGTTTCTCTTTTTCCACGCGCTGGCTTGGCGCGGCGGGTTTCGACGGTGCGGGGGCAATCACCGGCGGCACCTGCTTCTCGCGATCCGACATGTGCTTGCTCAGGGCCTGCTCGCGCTCGATCAGGCGTTCCTTGACCTTGGCTTGCTCACGCTTGTCGGTAACGGTCGGCGCGACCACGTCATGCACGCGATCGTCGACTTCACGCAACTGCGCAACCAGTTGCTTGCGCTCGACACGGGCGGCCCACCAGCGATTGGCCGCGCCCTGGAACAGTTCGAACAGGTCGAGGGTGATCTTGCCGGTGACGTCCATCACCTTGAACCACGACAGGTCGGTGAATACCGTAAGGCCGAACAGGAACAGTGCGATGAACAGCAAGGTGCTGCCCTGAATGTTCAACGCGTTCCTGGCCAGGTCGCCAAGACTTTCGCCCAGCGCACCGCCCGCACCGGCCGGCAGACCGGTCGCGGCATGGAAATGGATATGCGCGAGCGCCGCGCCCGACAGCACGAGGAACACCAGACCGATCAGACGCCAGGAGAACAGCCAGCCGCTCCACTGCCACGGCTCGTGGCGTTGACGGAAGATCTGATAGGCCTTGATCGCCAGCAACAGCGGGAAGATGTAAGCGAAGTAACCCAGCACCATGAACAGGATATCGGCGCTGTAGGAGCCGACCGGTCCGCCGAAGTTTTGAACATCGTCGATCTTGCTGTTATGGCTCCAGCCCGGATCGTCCTTGCCGTAAGTCAACAAGGCCATCATCAGGAACAGGCACAAGCCGCCGATGGCGATCAATGCACCTTCCTTGAGTCGGTAGTGCAAATGCTGGCGCCAAAGCGGAACGACGGCTGGTTTAGGTGCTGCGGTGGATTTCTTCAAAACGCTTCTTTTCCTGCGCCTTTGGCGCGTCCATCTGTTGAATGACTATAAAAAACTGCCCAATCCAGGCAGGTAAAAAAGTTAACAGGCGCAACTGGGACTACTTTTAACACTGCACTCCGGTTTTTATAAACACGGCGTGCACTGAATATTCAAGTGACCGGCTCGCATTGTACGGGTTTGTTCGTACGATGCCATGCTGGCAGGCTATGGATCAGCATAGCTAACCGCGCACCACCTGCGATTCAATTTGAGCACGCATTCTCTTTTGTGACAAAGGCTTATGAGGTGTTTTATGAGCGAATCCAAGCATTGCCGCCTGATCATTCTGGGTTCCGGCCCTGCCGGTTACAGCGCGGCCGTTTATGCCGCCCGCGCCAACCTCAAACCGGTGGTCATTACCGGGATACAGGCAGGTGGCCAGCTCACCACCACCGTCGAAGTCGACAACTGGCCCGGCGATGTCGAAGGCCTGACCGGGCCGGTACTGATGGAACGCATGCAAAAACACGCCGAGCGCTTTGACACAGAGATCGTTTACGACCACATCCACACAGCCAAGTTGCAACAACGCCCGTTCGAACTTACCGGTGACGGCGGCACTTACACGTGCGATGCACTGATTATCGCCACGGGCGCTTCGGCGCAATACCTGGGCCTGCCCTCGGAAGAAGCCTTTGCCGGCAGAGGGGTTTCAGCCTGCGCGACGTGTGACGGGTTCTTCTATCGCAATCAGGTGGTCGCCGTCATCGGTGGCGGCAATACCGCCGTTGAAGAAGCGCTGTACTTGTCCAACATCGCCAAGGAAGTTCACCTGATCCATCGACGCGACAAGTTGCGCTCGGAGAAAATCCTTCAGGACAAACTCTTCGAAAAAGCCGCCAATGGCAATATTCGCCTGCACTGGAATCAAAATCTCGACGAAGTCCTGGGCGATGCCAGCGGCGTGACCGGCGCCCGCCTGCGCGACAGCCATACCGGCGAAACCAGCGAACTGTCGCTGGCCGGCGTGTTCATCGCCATCGGTCACAAGCCCAACACTGACCTGTTCATCGGTCAACTGGACATGCACGACGGCTATCTGCGCGTCAGGGGCGGCAGCGAAGGCGATGCCACGGCCACCGAGATCCCCGGCGTGTTTGCCGCCGGCGATGTAGCGGATCACGTTTATCGCCAGGCCGTCACCTCCGCCGGGGCCGGTTGCATGGCCGCGCTGGACGCCGAAAAATACCTCGACGACATTCCGACCGTTTGACGGCAAACTTCACGGTGGGCGCACCCGCCCACCATTGCCCTCCCCTTCTGTAAGCCCGGATGCCATGCTGACTTGGTTACAACGCAACACCCTGACGTTCCCGCCGCTGGAAAAAGCCATGCGCGATCCCAACGGATTGCTGGCTGCGGGCGGCGATCTGTCCGCCGATCGCCTGATTCAGGCTTATCGCCACGGCTGTTTTCCCTGGTTCTCGGAAGGCCAGCCGATTCTCTGGTGGTCGCCGGATCCGCGCACCGTGCTGTTTCCCGACGAACTGCATGTTTCGCGCAGCCTCAACAAACTGCTGCGTCAGCAACGCTATCAAGTGACCTTTGATCAGGATTTTGCCGCGGTCATTCGCGCGTGCGCTGCACCGCGCGATTATGCCGACGGGACCTGGATCACCGAAGCGATGCAAAACGCCTATCTCGCGCTGCACCAGCGGGGCTACGCGCATTCGGTGGAGGTTTGGGATCAGGGTGAACTGGTCGGCGGGCTCTACGGCCTGGCGATGGGTCAGCTGTTTTTCGGCGAATCCATGTTCAGCCGCGCCGACAACGCCTCCAAATTCGGCTTTGCCACCCTGGTCAAACATCTGAAAGACTCGGGTTTCGTACTGATCGACTGCCAGATGCCCACCGACCATTTGCACAGCCTGGGCGCCCGCGCCATTCCTCGTCGCGAGTTTGCCCGCTATCTTGCGCAGCATCTGGACCAACCCAGCCGTGCCACCTGGGTTTGCTGAGCGACTTTTGCATCAGTGGCTTACACTTAATTCAAAGCTTATCCCCGAGGGTTGATCATGACCGAGTTGGCGCGTTTGAAGTTTTATGCCACTCAGCCCCACTCTTGCAGTTATCTGCCCGAGGAGCAGGCCACAACGCTGTTCCTCGACCCTAGCCAGCCCATGGATGTGCATGTCTATGCAGACCTGTCTGAAATGGGTTTTCGTCGCAGCGGCGATCATCTTTATCGGCCACATTGCCAGAATTGCAATGCGTGCGTGCCGGCGCGTATTCCGGTGGCGCAATTTACGCCCAACCGCCAGCAGAAACGCATTTTCAAGCGCAACGCTGACTTGCAGATACGCCCTGCCAAACCCAAGTTCAGCGAAGAATACTTCGACCTGTATCAGCGCTACATCGAACAGCGCCATGCCGATGGCGACATGTACCCACCGAGTCGTGACCAGTTCTCGACGTTCCTGGTGCGTGACCTGCCGTTTTCGCGTTTTTACGAATTTCGCCTGGAAGGCCAACTGCTGGCGGTGGCCGTCACCGACTTGCTGCCGAACGGTCTGTCGGCGGTCTACACCTTCTACGAACCCTCTGAAGAACGCCGCAGCCTGGGGCGCTATGCGATCCTCTGGCAAATCGCCGAGGCGCAGCGCCTGGGGCTTGAAGCGGTCTACCTCGGATACTGGATCAAGAACTGCAAAAAAATGAGCTACAAGACCCAATATCGCCCGATCGAACTGTTGATTAATCAGCGCTGGGTCATCCTGAACTAGAACCCCTTGGCTTAAACCCCATTTTTCGGGCACAATGCACGCCGCTTTTGCCTGGCGCAGTTGCACCGGGCCATTCATTGGACACCGAGGGCTTTACTGCATGTCGAAAGAAGACAGCTTCGAAATGGAAGGCACTGTCGTCGACACCCTGCCCAACACCATGTTTCGTGTGGAGTTGGAAAATGGGCACGTCGTAACCGCGCATATCTCCGGCAAGATGCGCAAGAACTACATTCGTATTCTTACCGGTGACAAAGTGCGCGTCGAGCTGACGCCCTATGACTTGAGCAAAGGGCGCATCACTTACCGCGCTCGCTAATCAAGTCAATACAAGACGCCCGGCTTATGCCGGGCGTTTTTGTGTCTGCGTGATTTAAGGCTGCACACTCGACCAATGTGGGAGCCGGCTTGCTCGCGAAAGCGGTGTATCAGTCGACACTTGTATTGGCTGATACACCGCTTTCGCGAGCAAGCCCGCTCCCACAGGGGATCGGTATACATCCGGCATACAGCAAAAAGGCGCCTTTCGGCGCCTTTTGCTTTGTTGCGATTTAACGTCAGGCCATTTCAGCCGTGGTTTCGAACTCGAAGGTCAGCTCGCCGTCCTTCAGGTCGATGTGTACCACGCCGCCATGGTCGGCCAGTTCGCCAAAGAGAATCTCTTCCGCCAGCGGACGCTTGATCTTGTCCTGGATCAAACGCGCCATTGGTCGAGCACCCATTGCCGAGTCGTAGCCGCCCGCCGCCAGCCAGCTGCGGGCCGCGTCGGTCACTTCCAGCTGCACGCGCTTGTCTTCCAGTTGCGCCTGAAGCTCGGTAAGGAACTTGTCCACCACGCTTTTGATGACCTCATGGCTGAGGCGACCAAACTGGATAATGGTGTCCAGGCGGTTGCGGAACTCCGGCGTGAAGCTCTTCTTGATCACTTCCATCGCATCGGACGAGTGGTCCTGATGGGTGAAACCGATCGAAGCACGCGCTGCAGTCTCGGCACCGGCGTTGGTCGTCATGATGACGATCACGTTACGGAAGTCCGCCTTGCGCCCGTTGTTATCGGTCAGCGTACCGTGGTCCATGACCTGCAGCAGCAGGTTGAAGACTTCCGGATGCGCCTTCTCGATCTCATCGAGCAACAGCACGCAGTGAGGCTGCTTGGTGATGGCTTCGGTCAGCAGACCGCCCTGATCGAACCCGACATAGCCAGGAGGCGCACCGATCAGACGCGATACGGTGTGGCGCTCCATGTACTCGGACATGTCGAAGCGAACCAGCTCGATCCCCAACGCCTTGGCCAACTGACGCGCCGCTTCGGTTTTACCGACGCCGGTCGGGCCTGCGAACAGGAACGAACCGACAGGCTTGTCAGGTGACTTGAGGCCGGCACGGGACAGTTTGATCGCAGTCGACAGCGAGTCGATTGCAGCATCCTGACCAAATACCGTCAGCTTCAGGTCACGCTCGAGGTTACGCAGCAGTTCTTTATCGGAACTGGTGACATGCTTGGGCGGAATCCGCGCGATTTTCGCGACGATGTCCTCGACCTGAGGCACTTCGATGCGTTTCACGCGTTTCTCGATCGGCTGCAGACGCTGGTAAGCGCCCGCCTCGTCGATCACGTCGATGGCCTTGTCCGGCATGTGCCGGTCATTGATGTAACGCGAAGCCAGTTCGGCAGCGGCGCGCAGGGCTTCATCACTGTATTCGATATTGTGATGGAGCTCGAAACGCCCTTTCAGGCCGCGCAAGATGCCGATGGTGTCTTCCACCGACGGCTCCGACACATCCACTTTCTGGAAGCGTCGTGCCAGGGCACGATCCTTCTCGAAGATGCCGCGGAATTCCTGGAAGGTGGTCGAACCGATGCAACGGATATCACCGGACGACAGCAGCGGCTTGAGCAGGTTCGAGGCATCCATGACGCCACCGGACGCAGCACCCGCACCGATGATGGTGTGGATCTCGTCGATGAACAGGATTGCCTGCGGACGTTTTTTCAGCTCGTTGAGCAACGCCTTGAAGCGTTTCTCGAAATCGCCGCGGTATTTGGTCCCGGCCAGCAAGGCGCCCAGATCGAGGGAATACACCACGCTGTTGGCCAGCAGGTCCGGCACCTGGTTGTCGACAATGCGTTTGGCCAGGCCTTCGGCAATCGCGGTTTTACCCACGCCCGCCTCGCCCACCAGCAGCGGATTGTTTTTGCGACGGCGCGCGAGGATCTGCGCGACACGCTCCACTTCGAGCTCACGACCGACCAGCGGATCGATACGACCCTGGCGCGCGAGTTCGTTGAGGTTACTGGCATAAGCATCCAGAGGATTGCCTGAAGAAGAAGACTCACCGCCCTCGTCGTCCTGCATATCTTGCTCACCTTCAGAGTGATCGCCATGCCCCGGCACTTTGGAAATGCCGTGAGCGATGTAATTGACGACATCAATGCGTGCAACGCTCTGCTGTTTCAGCAGGAACACTGCCTGACTTTCTTGCTCACTGAAAATGGCAACCAGCACATTGGCGCCAGTCACTTCGCGTTTGCCCGAGCTCTGTACGTGGAAAACAGCACGCTGCAGAACACGCTGGAAGCCCAGGGTAGGTTGGGTCTCGCGATCCTCGTCATGAATGGGGATCAGCGGCGTGGTGGAGTCGATGAACTCCTGCAGATCATGCTTGAGTTTGTCGAGGTTGGCGCCGCAGGCACGCAAAACGGTGGCGGCAGCCTCATTGTCCAATAAGGCCAGCAGAAGATGTTCGACAGTCATGAACTCATGACGCTTCGAACGGGCCTCCTTGAAGGCAAGATTGAGGGTGACTTCGAGCTCGCGGTTTAACATAGCTTCACCTCATACCCAAGTGGTCGGCGATTAACCGTCCTTCTCGATTTCACAGAGTAGCGGATGCTGGCTTTCCCTGGCGTACTGGTTGACCTGCATGGCCTTGGTCTCGGCAATGTCGCGGGTAAACACTCCACATACTGCCCGCCCTTCTGTGTGGACGGCCAGCATGACCTTGGTCGCCAGCTCGCGATTCAGGTTAAAAAACACCTCGAGCACTTCGACGACGAAATCCATCGGTGTGTAGTCATCATTGAACAAAACCACCTTGTACATCGGCGGCGCCTGTAAAGCAGGCTTGGCCTCCTGAACAGCAATGCCTGCGGAATCGTCGTCGTGTAAATCAGGGCGATCCTGATTGAATGTTAGTCGAATCTGGCTGATTGCATGCATGGAAAGAAAGGTTCGTCAGTTGTGCGAATACAGTAGTGGGGCCTGTTGTGAACGATTTCAACACCGACTGCCCGGTCACCTTGACTATCGGCAAAACGGTGTTACAACCAATAGAGCCCACAGTGGGTAAAAAAGGTCCGCGGAGTCAATCTTATTTACAGGATTCGACTGCGGATGTACTGGATGATACTCCAGTGATGGAGTCTGTTGCAGAGGGATATGAGCATGGCGGTCGGTAAGGTGAAATGGTTCAACAATGCCAAAGGGTTCGGTTTCATTAACACCGACGCCAGAGAAGGTCGTGACGAGGATGGTAAGGATATCGATTTCTTTGCCCACTATTCGGCCATTGAGATGGACGGATACAAGACCCTCAAGGCCGGGCAAATCGTAAATTTCGAGATCATCCAGGGCCCCAAAGGCTTGCACGCCGTGAAGATCACGGCAGCGCCTGCTGAGCATGATCACGCCAAGCCCTCCCATCATGGCCACCATGAAAAGGTATCGAACTGACGCGACCGATCATCCAGTCATAAAAAAACCGCCCGAAGGCGGTTTTTTTGTGCCAACTCGCTTACATGTGCGAAATCAGCGCGTCGCCGAAGCCGGAAGAAGACACCAGTTTGGCGCCCTCCATCAGACGTTCGAAGTCATAGGTCACGGTCTTCGCGGAGATCGCACCATTGGTGCCCTTGATGATCAGGTCGGCGGCTTCGGTCCAGCCAAGGTGACGCAGCATCATCTCGGCGGAAAGAATCAGCGAACCCGGGTTGACCTGGTCCTTGCCGGCATACTTCGGCGCAGTACCGTGGGTCGCTTCGAACATGGCGATGGTGTCGGACAGGTTGGCACCCGGCGCGATACCGATACCGCCCACTTCCGCCGCCAGGGCGTCGGAGAGGTAGTCGCCGTTCAGGTTCAGGGTCGCGATCACATCGTATTCGGCCGGGCGCAGCAGGATCTGCTGGAGCATGGCGTCGGCGATGGCGTCCTTGACGATGACGTTCTTGCCGGTTTTCGGGTTTTTGAACTGCATCCACGGACCGCCATCGAGCAGGGTCGCGCCGAATTCTTCAGCCGCCACTTCGTAGGCCCATTCCTTGAAGGCACCTTCGGTGAACTTCATGATGTTGCCTTTGTGCACGATGGTCAGCGAGTCGCGATCGTTGTCGACCACGTACTGCAGAGCCTTGCGCGCCAGACGCTTGGTGCCTTGCAGGGACACCGGCTTGACGCCGATACCGCAATTTTCGTCGAAACGGATCTTGGTGACGCCCATTTCTTCTTTGAGGAACTTGATGACCTTGGTCGCTTCCGGCGAACCGGCCTTCCACTCGATACCGGCATAAATGTCTTCCGAGTTTTCGCGGAAGATGGTCATGTCGACGTCGCCTGGTTTCTTGACCGGGCTAGGCACGCCTTCGAACCAGCGCACCGGGCGCAGGCAGACATAAAGGTCGAGTTGCTGACGCAGGGCCACGTTCAGGGAACGGATGCCACCGCCGACCGGCGTGGTCAGAGGGCCCTTGATGGAAACAACGTAATCCTTGACCGCGTCCAGGGTTTCCTGAGGTAGCCAGGTGTCCTGATCGTAAACCTGAGTCGCTTTTTCCCCGGCGTAGACTTCCATCCAGGAAATTTTGCGCTCGCCGCCGTAAGCCTTCTTAACAGCAGCATCGACAACCTTGATCATGACCGGGCTGATATCAACGCCAATACCATCGCCTTCGATGAAGGGGATGATCGGGTTGTTAGGAACATTGAGAGAATGGTCCGCGTTGACGGTGATTTTGTCGCCGACTGCTGGAACCTGAATCTTCTTGTATCCCATGCTGAACTCCATTGTTTGGATTGAACATCTGGCTTCGTTCGAGCGTACCCCAGTTAAATCGGCACGCAAACCCTATGTTCCATCCATCTGCCGCAAAGCTACACAGTTCGCGACGTACAAGCCTGAATGCAAAGGGAAAAGCGCCAAACTCAAGCACGGTGCAAGACTCTACGCCCCACGCTCCCCTGCGACCTTTAGACCAATGGACGAGAATCGTTGCATATGAACCATCGGCAGATTGCCAGCTACCTATGTATAATGCCGCCCGCTGACCACAGAGTCACGACGGCCGACCTCTCTACTACGAGGCTTGGGGCCTGAAAAAGCAGGGTTGTTACCGCAGCCCACCCGCTTGACGCTTGACCGATGCACCCAACATCACAGCAACGAAACCTCGACATTCGGCTCATGGATGACTTTGAACGAACGCGCTTACCCGGCGCCCCTCGAGTTTCTGCGCACGCTTTAGCAAAGAAGAGAGAGTTAATCCGAATATGCCCACCCGCTCGAAGATCATCTATACCTTCACCGACGAAGCTCCCGCCCTCGCCACCTATTCACTGTTGCCTATCGTAGAAGCGTTCACCGCTTCGGCTGATATCGCCGTTGAAACCCGCGATATCTCTCTTGCAGGGCGCATCCTGGCCAGCTTCCCCGAGCAATTGGGTGACAAAGCCGTAGCCGACCACCTCGCCGAACTGGGCGACCTGGCCGTTACGCCTGAAGCCAACATCATCAAGCTGCCGAACATCAGCGCTTCGGTTCCGCAACTGCAGGCCGCGATCAAAGAGCTGCAAGCCCAGGGCTTCGCACTGCCGGACTACCCGGAAACCGTGACCAGCGACGCCGACAAAGAAGCCAAGTCGCGTTACGACAAGATCAAGGGCAGCGCCGTGAACCCGGTTCTGCGCGAAGGCAACTCCGATCGTCGCGCCCCGCTGTCGGTCAAGAACTACGCACGCAAGCACCCGCACAAAATGGGCGCCTGGGCTGCGGACTCCAAGTCCCACGTCGCGCACATGAGCACCGGTGATTTCTACGGCAGCGAAAAAGCTGCCCTGATCGACGCCGCTGACGCCGTCAAGATCGAACTGATCGCTCAAGACGGCACCATCACCGTCCTGAAAGAAAAGACCACCGTGCAAGCCGGTGAGATCCTCGATTGCGCGGTCATGAGCAAAAACGCGCTGCGCAGCTTCATCGCTGCCGAGATCGAAGACGCCAAAGCCAAGGGCGTGCTGCTGTCGGTTCACCTGAAAGCCACCATGATGAAGGTCTCCGACCCGATCATGTTCGGCCAGATCGTTGCCGAGTTCTATAAAGACGCACTGGCCAAGCACGCTGACGTGCTGGCACAGATCGGCTTCAACCTGAACAACGGCATCGGTGACCTGTACGCTCGCATCAAGGCTTTGCCTGCCGAGCAACAAGCGCAGATCGAAGCGGACATCCAGGCGGTCTACGCCGTTCGTCCGTCGTTGGCCATGGTCAACTCCGACAAAGGCATCACCAACCTGCACGTGCCAAGCGACGTGATCGTCGACGCCTCGATGCCGGCGATGATCCGTGACTCCGGCAAGATGTGGGGCACTGACGGTCAGCTGCACGACACCAAGGCTGTGATCCCGGATCGCTGCTACGCCACCATCTACCAGGCGGTGATCGAAGACTGCAAGCAACACGGCGCTTTCGATCCGACCACCATGGGCAGCGTGCCGAACGTTGGCCTGATGGCGAAAAAAGCCGAAGAGTACGGCTCGCACGACAAAACTTTCCAGATCAAGGCAAACGGCGTTGTTCGCGTTACCGACAGCAAAGGCAGCCTGCTGCTGGAGCAATCGGTTGAAGCCGGCGACATCTTCCGCATGTGCCAGACCAAAGACGCGCCGATCCAGGACTGGGTCAAACTGGCCGTCAACCGCGCCCGCGCAAGCAGCACTCCGGCGATTTTCTGGCTGGACCCGATGCGCGCCCACGACGGCGTAGTGATCGAGAAAGTTCAGGCTTACCTGAAGGATCACGACACTGCCGGCCTGGACATCCAGATCATGGCGCCAGTTGACGCGATGAAGTTCACTCTGGACCGTACTCGCGCAGGCAAGGACACCATCTCGGTGACCGGCAACGTATTGCGCGACTACCTGACCGACCTGTTCCCGATCATGGAACTGGGCACCAGCGCCAAGATGCTGTCGATCGTTCCGCTGATGAATGGCGGCGGTCTGTTCGAAACCGGCGCTGGCGGTTCGGCACCGAAGCACGTTCAGCAGCTGCTGGAAGAGAACTTCCTGCGCTGGGATTCCCTGGGCGAGTTCCTGGCTCTGGCCGCCTCCCTCGAGCATCTGGGTGTTACCTACAACAACCCTAAAGCGCTGGTGCTGGCCAAGACCCTGGACCAGGCCACCGGTCAGTTCCTGGACAACAACAAGTCGCCATCGCGCAAAGTCGGCAACATCGACAACCGCGGGAGCCACTTCTACCTGGCGCTGTACTGGGCTCAGGCCCTGGCCGCCCAGACTGAAGACGCGGCACTGCAAGCGCAGTTCGGCGAACTGGCCAAGACCCTGACCGAGAACGAAGCAACCATCGTTGCCGAGCTCAACGCCGTTCAGGGCAAGCCAGTGGACATCGGCGGTTACTACCACGCCAATGCCGAGCTGATCAGCAAGGCCATGCGCCCGAGCAACACCTTCAACGCCGCGATCGCTGCGCTGGTTTAAGGTTGTAAGGATGCAAAGAAGCCCCGGCCCAGTGCCGGGGTTTCTGTTTCTGCCTGCGCCCCCCCCCCCTGCAGGAGCCGGCTTGCTGGCGATAGCGGTCTACCATTCAAGATTTTTATTGATTGACACACCACTATCGCCAGCAAGCCGGCTCCTACAGAGATCAGTTTTCACAATTCAACATTTGAGGAAGCTTCATGGATTGGAAACCCCACATCACCGTCGCCACCATCGTCGAAGACAACGGCTGTTTCCTGATGGTCGAAGAAACCAAACACGGACGAACGGTACTCAACCAGCCCGCGGGTCACCTCGACCCGGACGAAACCCTGATCGAAGCCGCCGTACGCGAAACCCTTGAGGAAACCGGCTGGGACGTCGAGCCGACTGGCGTGGTGGGCATTTACCTCTACACTGCCCCAAGCAACGGCGTGACCTACCAGCGGGTCTGCTTCAGCGCAAAACCCCTCAAGCATCACCCCGACTATCAGCTGGACGACGGTATTGTCGGCGCAAAATGGCTGACACGTGACGAACTGCTGGAACAGCGCGCAAACTGGCGCAGTGAGCTGATCATCCGCTGTATCGATGATTATCTGGACGGCAAACACTTCAGTCTCGAACTGATCCGCCCTTCTCTTTAGCCTTGCGGGCTTCGGCCTGCTAGAATCGCGTCCTTTTTCAAGACACTCATTGAATCCCTATGCGTGATCCAGCCCCTTCTGACACACAAAAGAAGCGCGTCATTGTCGGCATGTCCGGCGGCGTGGACTCTTCCGTTTCCGCTCTCCTGCTGATCGAGCAGGGTTATGAGGTGGAAGGCCTGTTCATGAAGAACTGGGAAGAAGACGATGGAACGGAATACTGCACCGCCATGGATGACCTGGCGGACGCCCAGGCCGTGTGCGACAAAATTGGCATCAAGCTGCACACCGCCAACTTCGCCGCCGAGTACTGGGACAACGTGTTCGAGCACTTCCTCGCCGAATACAAGGCCGGTCGCACGCCAAACCCGGACATCCTGTGCAACCGCGAGATCAAGTTCAAGGCGTTCCTCGACTACGCCATGGTGCTGGGCGCCGACCTGATCGCCACCGGTCACTACGTGCGCCGCCGCGACATCGATGGCCGCACCGAGCTGCTCAAGGGCCTGGATCCGAACAAGGACCAGAGCTACTTCCTGCACGCCGTCGGCGGCGAACAGATCGCCAAGACGCTGTTCCCGGTCGGCGAACTGGAAAAACCCCAGGTACGCGCGATTGCCGAGAAATACGAACTGGCGACCGCAAAGAAAAAGGATTCCACCGGGATCTGCTTTATCGGCGAGCGCCGTTTCAGCGATTTCCTCAAGCAATACCTTCCGGCCCAGCCCGGCGAAATCAAGACCACCGAAGGTGACGTCATCGGCCGCCACCACGGCTTGATGTACCACACCATCGGCCAGCGCCAGGGCCTCGGCATCGGCGGTTTGAAAGACGCCAGCGACGAGCCGTGGTACGTGCTGATCAAAGACCTGGAGCACAACGAATTGATCGTTGGCCAGGGCAATGACCACCCTTACCTGTTTTCCCGCGCCCTGCTCGCCTCGGACATCTATTGGGTCAACCCGATCGACCTGACCGAGCCGCGCAAGCTGACCGCCAAAGTCCGCTATCGCCAGAGCGACCAGCCTTGCACGCTGGAAAAGACTGCCACCGGCTACCGCGCGACCTTCGATGACCCGCAACGCGCGGTCACCCCGGGTCAGTCCGTGGTGTTCTACGACGGTGAAATCTGCCTTGGTGGCGGCGTGATCGAAGTGGCGGAACCGTGGACCAGCAAAGGCACTCTTCAAGGCGCGCAGCAATGAGCCCGACTCAGGAGCAACTGACGGCGCTGGGCGGCGTGTTTCTCGCTGCCGTGCTGGTCGACAAGATCGCCAAGACCGGCCAGACCACCGAAGCCGGCCTGACGTGCATGCTCGGCAGCCTGTTGATTCGCGACCCCAAGGACACGCTGGAAGTCTACGGCGGCGACGACATCAACTTGCGCGAAGGCTACCGCGCCTTGATTGGTGCCCTTGAGCGCGACCCGAGTACCCTTCAGCGCGAACCGCTGCGTTACGCCCTGGCGATGCTCGGGCTGGAGCGCCAACTGGCCAAGCGCAGCGACATGCTGGACGTAATCGGCAAGCGCCTGCCGCAGATTCAGTCTCAGGTCGAGCACTTCGGCCCGGCCCACGAAAACGTGATCGCGGCGTGTGGTGCGCTGTATCAGGACACGCTGAGCACCTTGCGCCAACGGATTCAGGTTCACGGTGACATGCGCAACCTGCAGCAACCGAGCAACGCCTCGAAGATCCGCGCGCTGTTGCTGGCGGGGATTCGCTCGGCGCGCCTGTGGCGGCAGTTGGGCGGTCATCGCTGGCAGTTGGTGGTCAGCCGTCGCAAGTTGCTCAAAGAGCTTTACCCGCTGATGCGCAGCAGCTGAACCGCGCCCGCAACACTGCTTTAAATCTGTAACGCGTAATACGCCGGTCAGTTGGCAACGGACCGGCGGATTTTTTCATGTATGATACGCGCCCCATTTCGTTGCCCGACTGTCCGAGAACACCCCATGCAGCTTTCTTCGCTCACTGCGGTTTCCCCTGTTGACGGCCGCTACGCCGGCAAAACCCAGGCCCTGCGCCCAATTTTCAGCGAATACGGTCTGATCCGTGCTCGCGTTCTGGTTGAAGTGCGCTGGCTCCAGCGCCTGGCCGCTCACCCTGCCATCAGCGAAGTGCCGGCGTTCTCCGCCGAAGCCAACGCAGTGCTGAACACCCTGGCGGAAAACTTCTCTCTGGAGCACGCCGAACGCGTCAAAGAGATCGAGCGCACCACCAACCACGACGTCAAAGCCATCGAATACCTGCTCAAAGAGCAAGCGGCCAAGCTGCCTGAACTGGCTGCCGTCAGCGAATTCATCCACTTTGCCTGCACCAGCGAGGACATCAACAACCTGTCCCACGCCCTGATGCTGCGCGAAGGCCGTGATGACGTGATGCTGCCGCTGATGCGCCAGACCGCCGACGCCATCCGCGAACTGGCCATCCGCTTCGCCGACGTGCCAATGCTGTCGCGCACCCACGGTCAGCCGGCCTCGCCGACCACCCTGGGCAAAGAGCTGGCAAACGTGGTTTACCGTCTGGAGCGTCAAATCGCTCAGGTCGCTGCCGTTCCGCTGCTGGGCAAGATCAACGGCGCTGTCGGCAACTACAACGCTCACCTGTCGGCCTACCCTGAGATCGACTGGGAAGCCAACGCCCGCGCCTTCATCGAAGACGAACTGGGCCTGGGCTTCAACCCGTACACCACGCAGATCGAACCGCACGACTACATCGCCGAGCTGTTCGACGCGATCGCCCGTTTCAACACGATCCTGATCGACTTCGACCGCGACATCTGGGGCTACATCTCCCTGGGTTATTTCAAGCAGCGCACCATCGCTGGCGAAATCGGTTCGTCGACCATGCCGCACAAGGTCAACCCGATCGACTTCGAAAACTCCGAAGGCAACCTGGGTATCGCCAACGCACTGTTCCAGCACCTGGCGAGCAAGTTGCCGATCTCCCGCTGGCAGCGCGACCTGACCGACTCCACCGTCCTGCGTAACCTCGGCGTCGGTTTCGCCCACAGCGTGATCGCGTACGAAGCCAGCCTCAAAGGCATCAGCAAACTGGAGCTCAACGCTCAAAAGATCGCTGCTGACCTCGACGCTTGCTGGGAAGTCCTGGCCGAACCGATCCAGACCGTCATGCGTCGCTACAACATCGAAAACCCGTACGAGAAGCTGAAAGAGTTGACCCGCGGCAAGGGCATCAGCCCTGAAGCGCTGCAAACTTTCATCGATGGCCTGGACATGCCTGCCGCTGCCAAGGCCGAGCTGAAATTGCTCACCCCGGCGAACTACATCGGCAACGCTGTAGAGCAAGCCAAGCGCATCTGATCGACCGCTTTACCCGTTTGAGACGCCCGGCAGCGCCGGGCGTTTTTATTCCCGTCTGAAAAGTGCTTTTTTTCAATAGGTTACACATGAATCCTGATATTCCTCTTCAACTTCTGGGTGGCATCACGGCGCGCGAATTCCTGCGTGACTACTGGCAGAAAAAACCGCTGCTGATCCGTCAGGCGATCCCTGATTTCGAAAGCCCGATCGACGCCGACGAACTGGCCGGCCTGGCGCTGGAAGAAGAAGTTGAATCGCGCCTGATCATCGAACACGGCGAGCGTCCTTGGGAATTGCGCCGCGGCCCGTTCGCCGAAGATGAATTCAGCAAATTGCCGGAACGCGAGTGGACCCTGCTGGTTCAAGCGGTTGACCAGTTCGTGCCGGAAGTCAGCGAATTGCTGGAACAGTTCCGCTTCCTGCCGAGCTGGCGCATCGACGACGTAATGATCAGCTTCGCCGCCCCTGGTGGCAGCGTCGGTCCGCACTTCGATAACTACGACGTGTTCCTGCTGCAGGGCCACGGCAAGCGCAACTGGAAAATCGGCCAGATGTGCAACTCCGAGAGCCCGCTGCTGCAACACGCGGACCTGCGCATCCTCGCCGACTTCGAAGCCACCGATGAGTGGGTACTGGAACCGGGCGACATGCTGTACCTGCCGCCGCGCCTGGCTCATTGCGGCGTGGCCGTTGACGATTGCCTGACCTATTCCGTCGGTTTCCGTGCGCCGAGCGCCGCTGAAGTGCTGACCCACTTCACCGACTTCCTCAGCCAGTTCCTGACGGACGAAGAGCGTTACACCGACGCCGATGCCCTGCCTGCAGTCGATCCGCATCAGATCCAGCACGACGCCCTTGATCGCTTGAAAGGCCTGCTGGCCGAGCACATGAGCGATGAGCGCCTGCTGCTGACCTGGTTCGGCCAGTTCATGACCGAGCCGCGCTACCCGGAACTGGTGGTCGGCCCGGAAGAAATCGAAGAAGAAGACCTGCTCGCCAGCCTCGAGCAAGGCGCTGTGCTGATCCGCAACCCAAGTGCACGCCTGGCATGGTCCGAAGTCGATGACGACCTGCTGCTGTTCGCCAGTGGCCAGAGCCGTTACCTGCCGGGCAAGCTGCGCGAGCTGCTGAAAATGATCTGCGCCGCCGATTCGCTGCACATCGACAACCTCGGCGAGTGGCTGAGCGATGAAGACGGTCGCGGCCTGCTGTGTGAACTGATCAAGCAAGGAAGCCTGGGGTTCGCTGATGAATAAAATTCACGTACGTGTCGCAGACTGGCAAAAGGACAACGCCGAGGTCCGGCGCATTCGTGAGACGGTGTTCATCGCCGAGCAATCCGTTCCGCCCGAGCTGGAATGGGATGCCGATGACGCAACAGCGGTGCACTTTCTGGCCTTCGAAGGCGACTTTCCGATTGGCACCGCCCGCCTGTTGCCCGACGGGAATGTCGGCCGGGTGTCGGTGCTGAAAGACTGGCGTGGCTTGAAGGTAGGCGATGCGCTGATGCAAGCGGTGATCGGTGAAGCCGAGAAGCGCGGGCTGAAACAGCAGATGCTGAGCGCGCAGGTTCAGGCTACGGCGTTCTATGAGCGCCTGGGCTTCAGCCTGGTCAGTGAGGAGTTCCTGGAAGCCGGGATTCCGCATGTGGACATGGTGCGGCACTCGGCTTAAAACCGCGGCGCAGCCTTCGCGAGCAAGTCGAATCGTCGCACCATCGCTCCCACACTGGATTGATGGTGCTGCTGCAATTTGTCACAACACCCTAATCCCTGTGGGAGCAGGCTTGCCCGCGAAGAGGCCCGAAAGAACACCACAAAACGCCCCGCCATTTTCGGATGCCGGGGCGTTTTGCTGCCTGTGGTTCAACTTGCCCCACGACGGGCCGACAAACTGGCAATATCAACACACTCTGTAGGAGCGAGCTTGCTCGCGAAAAATTCACAGGCGCCGCATTTTTCCAGAGAGCACGCGCCATCGTTCACGACCATCGCGAGCAAGCTCGCTCCTACACACAAACCTCAAGGCCGGAGATAACGGATATGTCCCTACGCACCCTGCTCACCACGCTGCTACTGACCTGCAGTTTTTCGGTCATGGCCGCCACCGAGATCGTGCCGTTGAACTACCACACCAGCGCCGACATGCTGCCGATGGCCCAGGATTTCATCGGCAAGGATGGCCAGGTCAGCGCCTACGGCAATCAACTGATCGTCAATGCCGATCAGCGCAAGATCGACGAACTTAAGGCGCTTATCGCCCAACTCGACACTCAGCCAAAGCGTTTGCTGATCACCGTCGACACCAACGAAAACAACTTCCAGGACGACCAGGGTTATTCAGTCAATGGCGCCAAACCGAGCCAGACCCGAATCATCAATCGCAGCACCGAAAGCCGTGACGGCGGCATTCAGCAAGTCCAGGCCAGCGAAGGCGCACCGGCACTGATCCAGGTGGGCCAAAGCGTGCCGCTGACCAGCACGCAGATCGATGCCTATGGCGATCCTCGCAGCCAGACCGAATACCGCAACGTCACCCAGGGCTTCTACGTCACCGCGAGCGTCACCGGCGACATCGTTCACCTGTCGATCAGCACAAACCGTGACCGCATGAGCCAGGAGCATCCCGATGTAGTGAACGTGCAAAGCACCGACACAACCGTCACCGGACGCCTCGGCGAATGGATCACCCTGGCCGGCGTGAACCGCCAGACGCAGGCCGACAAACAGGGCCTGACCCGCAGCTACTCGACTCAGGGACGGGATGACATGACCCTGCGGGTGAAAGTCGATACTTTGGACTAAGCCACCGAAAACTGACTGATTAGTCGTATTAGACCAAAGATGTAGTGCTTGAAAAAAAGCACTACAAAACGTTTGACGAGCCAAAAAAGCGAAGGCATGATGGCCTCGCTCCCGCTAATCAGGGGCCCTGGCAAGGGCCTTCGAAGCGATGCTCGTATCTACCCCGCGAGCCGTTTCGTGTCTGTACCGCCCACAAGGTGTGTTTGACGAGGTTGCCGACTGGAACGAAGTTGTCCCGAGGGACGGAAGCGTATTTAGGTAAACCCGGCATCACACTGAAGTTCGTAAAAAGGCCCACGACGCCCGAATGCGCTCGCCAGTTCGCCCTTACCTGCTCACTTCCCCTCGAGCCCATCGTTCATCCCGTCGCCAACCCCGCCGAATCCGACTTGACCGCCTAAGCTTCTGGTCAGCGAGCAGCCTTTTACGCCTTTCAAATATGCGTAGCTGGCAGGAGCAGGAATTTTCCACCCAAGACCTATGCGACGAGGTTTATCTCCATGGCACTGACACGCGAACAGCAAATTGCAGCCCTCGAAAAAGACTGGGCTGAAAACCCACGCTGGAAAGGCGTGACACGCGCTTACTCCGCTGCTGACGTCGTCCGCCTGCGTGGCTCGGTTCAACCTGAGCACACCTTTGCAAAAATGGGCGCCGAGAAGCTCTGGAACCTGGTAACCCAGGGTGCCAAGCCGTCCTTCCGTCCTGAGAAAGATTTCGTCAACTGCATGGGCGCCCTGACCGGCGGCCAGGCTGTACAACAAGTCAAAGCCGGTATCCAGGCGATCTACCTGTCGGGCTGGCAAGTGGCTGCGGACAACAACTCCGCCGAATCGATGTACCCGGACCAGTCGCTGTACCCGGTGGACTCGGTTCCAACCGTGGTCAAGCGCATCAACAACTCGTTCCGTCGTGCCGACCAGATCCAGTGGAAAGCCGGCAAGAACCCGGGCGACGAAGGTTACATCGACTACTTCGCACCCATCGTGGCTGACGCCGAAGCCGGTTTCGGTGGCGTACTGAACGCTTACGAGCTGATGAAGAGCATGATCGAAGCAGGCGCCGCCGGCGTTCACTTCGAAGACCAACTGGCCTCCGTGAAAAAATGCGGCCACATGGGCGGCAAGGTACTGGTTCCTACCCAGGAAGCTGTACAGAAGCTGACCGCTGCCCGTCTGGCGGCAGACGTTGCCGGTACTCCGACCATCATCCTGGCCCGTACCGACGCTAACGCAGCTGACCTGCTGACTTCCGACTGCGACCCGTACGACCAGCCATTCGTGACTGGCGAACGTACCCAGGAAGGCTTCTACAAAGTGCGCGCCGGCCTGGACCAGGCAATCGCTCGCGGCCTGGCTTACGCACCGTACGCCGACCTGATCTGGTGCGAAACCGCCAAGCCGGATCTGGACGAGGCTCGTCGCTTCGCTGAAGCGATCAAAAAGGAATACCCGGACCAACTGCTGTCGTACAACTGCTCGCCTTCCTTCAACTGGAAGAAAAACCTGGACGACGCGACCATCGCCAAGTTCCAGCGCGAATTGTCCGCCATGGGTTACAAGCACCAGTTCATCACCCTGGCCGGCATTCACAACATGTGGCACAGCATGTTCAACCTGGCGCACGACTACGCCCGCAACGACATGACTGCCTACGTGAAACTGCAAGAGCAGGAATTCGCTGACGCCGCCAAGGGTTACACCTTCGTGGCTCACCAGCAGGAAGTGGGCACCGGCTACTTCGACGACATGACCACCGTGATTCAAGGTGGCACGTCTTCGGTAACCGCGCTGACCGGTTCGACTGAAGAAGAACAGTTCCACTGATCTGACTCACCGAAACAAACGGCCGTTGCGGACCGAATAAAAAGCTAACCGCAACGCCGCGCATCTGACGCCCCGACTGGTTCGGGGCGTTTTTTTGCCCGCGATTTACCTGCCACCACAACACCCTGTGGGAGCGGGCTTGCTCGCGAAAGCGGTTTATCATTCAACATCTCTGCTGACTGGCCTACCGCTTTCGCGAGCAAGCCCGCTCCCACAGGGGGGGGGGTGGTGATTCAGGGAAAATCCTTGATCCAGAGCAGTTTCAAGAGCAGGAAAAAAGGGTAAAAAGACCCCGCCCGCTACTTGCAGTAACGCGCATATAAGACAACTTCCCGGCCGCCCACCCGTTAAACAGTTTAAAAACCAAGCCAAACAATATTGATTATCATTTAGCAACAACTATGTTCGTTACATTCCCTACAAAACATAATTGATGAAAACCCGGCTAATGCCCGCAACGCATGGGCTGCGTGGGTCTGGAGGCTCGCTATGTCCTTATTCCGCTAAATAATTTCGCTATCTGAATTTTACTTGCACGGTGTTGTGCCATAAAATCAGCGGGATTGATTGCTGCGACATATCGTCACTGCTTTGTTTCTTTTCAAGCTCAGAGACCTTTGCTCTCTGTTAAGGATTACCAGCATGCCCGAAGCGACAGGACTCATGGCCCACAACTGGGGCTTTGCCATTTTCCTTCTAGGCGTCGTCGGCCTCTGTGCCTTCATGCTGGGTGTTTCCAGCCTCCTCGGGTCAAAAGCCTGGGGCCGCAGCAAAAACGAACCGTTCGAGTCCGGCATGCTACCTACAGGTGGCGCCCGCTTGCGGCTCTCAGCCAAATTCTATCTGGTCGCGATGCTCTTCGTGATCTTCGATATCGAAGCCCTCTTTCTCTTTGCCTGGTCTGTGTCCGTCCGCGAAAGCGGCTGGACCGGATTCGTCGAAGCTCTCGTTTTCATAGCAATTCTGTTGGCAGGCCTTGTCTACCTATTCCGAGTGGGCGCCCTTGACTGGGCTCCGGAAGCTCGTCGTAAGCGGCAAGCGAAGCTGAAACAATGAGGCTTTGGCAATGCAATACAATCTCACCAGGATCGACCCCGATGCTCCTAACGAGCAGTATCCGATTGGCGAACGGGAAACCGTTTCCGATCCGTTAGAAGATCAAGTCCACAAAAACATCTTCATGGGCAAGCTCGAAGACGTGCTTAACGGCACGATCAACTGGGGGCGCAAGAACTCCCTGTGGCCGTATAACTTCGGTCTTTCGTGCTGCTACGTGGAAATGACCACCGCCTTCACGGCGCCCCACGACATCGCGCGCTTTGGCGCCGAGGTTATCCGGGCATCGCCGCGCCAGGCGGATTTCATGGTTATCGCCGGTACCTGCTTCATCAAGATGGCGCCGATCATCCAGCGTCTCTACGAGCAAATGCTCGAACCTAAATGGGTAATCTCCATGGGTTCGTGCGCCAACTCCGGTGGCATGTACGACATCTACTCTGTCGTTCAAGGGGTGGACAAGTTCCTGCCCGTGGACGTCTACGTGCCTGGCTGCCCGCCCCGCCCTGAAGCTTTTCTGCAAGGCTTGATGCTCTTGCAAGAGTCGATTGGACAGGAGCGTCGTCCGCTTTCCTGGGTCGTTGGTGATCAAGGCGTATACCGCGCCGAGATGCCTTCCGAAAAGGAAAAGCGCCGCGAACAGCGAATCGCAGTCACCAACCTGCGCAGCCCCGACGAAGTCTGATCCAGATCTGCTTCTTTAATAGAACGAGACACTGGCTTCATTCTTTACGTTGACCGAAAGCGATAAATAACCATGACTACAGGCAGTGCTCTGTACATCCCGCCTTATAAGGCAGACGACCAGGATGTGGTCGTCGAACTGAACAACCGTTTTGGTCCCGAGGCGTTCACCGCCCAGCCTACCCGCACCGGCATGCCGGTGCTTTGGGTTGCCCGTGCCAAACTCGTCGAAGTCCTGACCTTCCTGCGCAACCTGCCCAAGCCGTATGTCATGCTCTATGACCTGCACGGCGTGGACGAGCGTCTGCGCACCAAGCGTCAAGGGCTGCCGAGCGGCGCCGACTTCACTGTGTTCTATCACCTGATGTCGATCGAACGTAACAGTGACGTGATGATCAAGGTCGCCTTGTCCGA
Organism: Pseudomonas sp. SJZ080; assembly: GCF_007828295.1. Classification (NCBI taxonomy): domain Bacteria; kingdom Pseudomonadati; phylum Pseudomonadota; class Gammaproteobacteria; order Pseudomonadales; family Pseudomonadaceae; genus Pseudomonas; species Pseudomonas sp. SJZ080. Next base: position 145,647 of record NZ_VIUK01000012.1, on the reverse strand, counting down.
GAGCGACCTCAGCGTACCGACCGTGACCGGCATCTGGCCGAACGCCAACTGGTACGAGCGTGAAGTGTGGGACATGTACGGCATCAACTTTGCCGGCCACCCGCACCTGACCCGCATCATGATGCCGCCGACTTGGGAAGGTCACCCGTTGCGCAAGGACTTCCCGGCCCGTGCCACCGAGTTCGACCCGTTCACCCTGAACCTGGCCAAGCAACAGCTTGAGGAAGAAGCCGCGCGCTTCAAGCCTGAAGACTGGGGCATGAAGCGTTCCGGTGCGAACGAGGACTACATGTTCCTCAACCTCGGCCCCAACCACCCTTCCGCGCACGGTGCGTTCCGCATCATCCTGCAGCTGGACGGTGAAGAGATCGTCGACTGTGTGCCGGACGTCGGTTACCACCACCGTGGTGCCGAGAAGATGGCCGAGCGTCAGTCCTGGCACAGCTTCATCCCGTACACCGACCGTATCGACTACCTCGGCGGCGTGATGAACAACCTGCCGTACGTGCTCTCGGTCGAGAAGCTGGCCGGTATCAAGGTGCCCGAGAAGGTCGACGTCATCCGCATCATGATGGCCGAGTTCTTCCGGATCACCAGCCACCTGCTGTTCCTGGGGACGTACATCCAGGACGTCGGCGCCATGACTCCGGTATTCTTCACCTTCACCGACCGCCAGAAGGCGTACACGGTGATCGAAGCCATTACCGGTTTCCGTCTGCACCCGGCCTGGTACCGCATCGGTGGCGTCGCGCACGACCTGCCGCGCGGCTGGGAAAAACTGGTGAAAGACTTCGTCGAGTGGATGCCAAAGCGTCTGGACGAGTACCAGAAAGCCGCACTGGACAACAGCATCCTGCGTGGCCGGACCATCGGCGTCGCTGCCTACAACACCAAAGAGGCCTTCGAATGGGGCGTCACCGGTGCAGGCCTGCGTTCGACCGGTTGCGATTTCGACCTGCGTAAAGCCCGCCCGTACTCCGGGTACGAGAACTTCGAATTCGAAGTGCCGCTGGCCGCCAATGGCGATGCCTACGATCGTTGCATCGTGCGCGTCGAAGAAATGCGCCAGAGCATCAAGATCATCGAGCAGTGCATGCGCAACATGCCGGAAGGCCCGTACAAGGCGGATCACCCGCTGACCACGCCGCCGCCCAAAGAGCGCACCCTGCAACACATCGAGACCCTGATCACGCACTTCCTGCAAGTTTCGTGGGGCCCGGTCATGCCGGCCAACGAATCCTTCCAGATGATCGAAGCGACCAAGGGCATCAACAGTTATTACCTGACGAGCGATGGCGGCACCATGAGCTACCGCACCCGGATTCGCACCCCAAGCTTCCCGCACCTGCAGCAGATCCCTTCGGTGATCAAAGGCAGCATGGTCGCGGACTTGATCGCGTACCTGGGTAGTATCGATTTCGTTATGGCCGACGTGGACCGCTAAGCATGAATAGCACGCTTATCCAGACAGACCGTTTCACCTTGAGTGAAACCGAGCGCTCGGCCATCGAGCACGAGCTGCATCACTACGAAGACCCGCGCGCGGCGTCGATCGAAGCCTTGAAGATCGTCCAGAAGGAACGTGGCTGGGTGCCTGACGGCGCGCTCTACGCCATCGGCGAGATCCTCGGCATCCCGGCGAGCGACGTTGAAGGCGTGGCAACGTTCTATAGCCAGATCTTCCGTCAGCCTGTCGGCCGCCACATCATTCGCGTCTGCGACAGCATGGTCTGCTACATCGGCGGCCATGAATCGGTGGTCAGCGAAATCCAGAGCAAACTCGGCATCGGCCTGGGTCAGACCACCTCCGACGGTCGTTTTACCCTGCTGCCGGTCTGCTGCCTCGGCAACTGTGACAAGGCGCCGGCGTTGATGATCGACGACGACACTTTCGGTGATGTGCAGCCTGCCGGCGTTGCCAAATTGCTCGAGGGCTACGTATGACCCTGACTTCCTTCGGTCCTGCCAACCGCATCAAGCGTTCGGCCGAGACTCACCCGCTCACCTGGCGTCTGCGTGACGACGGCGAAGCTGTCTGGCTCGACGAGTACCAGGCCAAGAACGGTTACGCCGCTGCGCGCAAGGCCTTCGCCGACATGGCTCAGGACGATATCGTCCAGACCGTGAAAGACGCCGGCCTCAAGGGTCGCGGCGGTGCAGGCTTCCCCACCGGCGTGAAGTGGGGCCTGATGCCGAAAGACGAATCCATCAACATCCGCTACCTGCTGTGCAACGCGGATGAAATGGAGCCGAACACCTGGAAAGACCGCATGCTGATGGAGCAACTGCCCCATCTGCTGATCGAAGGCATGCTGATCAGTGCCCGCGCACTGAAAACCTACCGTGGCTACATCTTCCTGCGTGGCGAATACACCACCGCCGCCAAGCACCTCAACCGTGCCGTGGAAGAAGCCAAGGCAGCCGGCCTGCTGGGCAAGAACATCCTGGGCAGCGGCTTCGATTTCGAGCTGTTCGTCCACACCGGCGCCGGACGTTACATCTGCGGTGAAGAAACCGCACTGATCAACTCCCTCGAAGGCCGCCGCGCCAACCCGCGCTCCAAGCCGCCCTTCCCTGCCGCCGTTGGCGTGTGGGGCAAGCCGACTTGCGTGAACAACGTTGAAACCCTGTGCAACGTCCCGGCGATCATCGCCGACGGCGTGGACTGGTACAAATCGTTGGCGCGCGAAGGCAGCGAAGACATGGGCACCAAGCTCATGGGCTTCTCCGGCAAGGTCAAGAACCCGGGCCTGTGGGAATTGCCATTCGGCGTCACCGGTCGCGAGCTGTTCGAAGACTACGCCGGCGGCATGCGCGACGGTTACAAGCTCAAGTGCTGGCAGCCAGGCGGCGCCGGTACCGGTTTCCTGTTGCCGGAACACCTCGACGCACAAATGTACGCCGGCGGCATCGCCAAAGTGGGCACCCGTATGGGTACCGGCCTGGCCATGGCGGTGGACGACAGCGTCAACATGGTGTCCCTGCTGCGCAACATGGAAGAGTTCTTCTCCCGTGAGTCGTGCGGTTTCTGCACCCCGTGCCGTGACGGTCTGCCGTGGAGCGTCAAGCTGCTGCGCGCAATCGAGAACGGTGAAGGGCAAGCCGGCGACATCGAGACCCTGCTGGGTCTGGTCGGTTTCCTCGGCCCAGGCAAGACCTTCTGTGCTCACGCACCGGGCGCCGTGGAGCCGTTGGGCAGCGCAATCAAATACTTCCGCCATGAGTTCGAAGCCGGCATCGCGCCTACCAGCGCCGTCGTCCCGCCTCTGGCAAGGCCGATCGTAGTCGGCGCTTAACGCTTAAAAAGGCGAAGGGTCCGTGCCCTTCGCCTTTCGTTCGATGACGCCTTTTATGGGCTGTTTGGATTCGGACGAATAACAAGATTCCATTAGCCACGCCCGCTGACACCGGGCCAACGAAGAACTTTGAACCATGGCCACTATCCACGTAGACGGCAAAGAGCTCGAAGTCGATGGGGCAGACAACCTGTTACAGGCATGTCTGTCGCTAGGCCTCGATATCCCATATTTCTGCTGGCACCCAGCCCTTGGCAGCGTTGGCGCTTGCCGCCAGTGTGCGGTCAAGCAGTACACCGACGAGAACGACAAGCGTGGTCGGATCGTCATGTCGTGCATGACGCCAGCTACCGACGGCAGCTGGATCTCCATCGACGACGAAGAAGCGAAAGTATTCCGCGCCAGCGTCGTTGAATGGCTGATGACCAACCACCCGCATGACTGCCCGGTCTGTGAGGAAGGCGGTCACTGCCACCTGCAAGACATGACGGTGATGACCGGCCACAACGAGCGCCGTTATCGCTTCACCAAGCGTACTCACCAGAACCAGCAACTGGGCCCGTTCATTTCTCACGAGATGAACCGCTGCATCGCTTGCTACCGCTGCGTGCGCTTCTATAAGGACTACGCCGGCGGCACCGACCTCGGTGTGTTTGGCGCCCACGACAACGTGTACTTCGGTCGCGTTGAAGACGGCACCCTGGAAAGCGAGTTCTCCGGCAACCTCACCGAGGTCTGCCCGACCGGTGTGTTTACCGACAAGACTCACTCCGAGCGCTATAACCGCAAGTGGGACATGCAGTTCTCGCCGAGCATCTGCCATGGCTGCTCCAGCGGTTGCAACATCTCCCCGGGCGAGCGCTACGGTGAACTGCGTCGTATCGAAAACCGCTTCAACGGTTCGGTCAACCAGTACTTCCTGTGCGACCGTGGCCGTTTCGGCTATGGCTACGTCAACCGCGAAGACCGCCCGCGTCAGCCTTTGCTGGCCAACGGCACCAAGCTGAGCCTCGACGAAGCGCTGGATAAAGCCGCTGACCTGCTGCGTGGTCGCAACATCGTCGGTATCGGGTCGCCGCGTGCCAGCCTCGAAAGCAACTACGCGTTGCGCGAGCTGGTCGGCGCCGAGCACTTCTACTCCGGTATCGAAGCCGAGGAGCTTGAGCGCATTCGCCTGGTCATGCAGGTGTTGAAAGACAGCCCGCTGCCGATCCCGAACATGCGCGACATCGAAGACCACGACGCGATCTTCGTCCTCGGTGAAGACCTGACCCAGACTGCCGCCCGCATGGCGCTGTCCCTGCGTCAATCGGTCAAGGGCAAAGCCGAAGACATGGCCGATGCCATGCGCGTTCAGCCTTGGCTCGACGCCGCGGTGAAGAACATCGGTCAGCACGAACTGAACCCGCTGTTCATCGCCAGCCTGGCTGAAACCAAGCTCGACGACATCGCCGAAGAATGCGTTCACGCAGCTCCCGACGACCTGGCCCGCATCGGTTTCGCCGTGGCTCACGCCATCGACGCCAGCGCCCCTGCCGTTGAAGGCCTGGACGCTGAAGCCGTTGAACTGGCTCAGCGCATCGCCAATGCCCTGCTGGCCGCCAAGCGTCCGCTGATCATTGCCGGTACGTCCCTGGGTTCCAAAGCGCTGATCGAAGCGGCGGCGAACATCGCCAAGGCCCTGAAGCTGCGCGAGAAGAACGGCTCCATCAGCCTGATCGTGCCAGAGGCCAACAGCCTCGGCCTGGCCATGCTCGGTGGCGAATCGGTCGATGCAGCCCTGCAAGCGGTGATCGAAGGCCGTGCCGACGCCATCGTCGTGCTGGAAAACGATCTGTACACCCGCACCGACAAAGCCAAGGTTGATGCTGCCCTGACCGCCGCGAAAGTGGTGATCGTGGCGGACCATCAGAAGACCGCTACCAGCGATCGCGCGCACCTGGTTCTGCCAGCCGCCAGCTTCGCTGAAGGCGACGGTACGCTGGTCAGCCAGGAAGGTCGTGCCCAGCGCTTCTTCCAGGTCTTCGACCCGAAATACATGGACGCGAGCATCCTGGTTCACGAAGGCTGGCGCTGGCTGCATGCCCTGCGTGCCACCCTGCTGAACCAGCCGATCGACTGGACCCAACTGGACCACGTCACCGCTGCCGTCGCTTCGAGCACACCGCAACTGGCGCGCATCGTCGATGCCGCACCGTCCGCCGCGTTCCGCATCAAGGGCATGAAACTGGCCCGCGAACCGCTGCGTTACTCGGGTCGTACCGCCATGCGCGCCGACATCAGCGTGCACGAACCGCGTACCCCGCAAGACAACGACACCGCGTTCAACTTCTCGATGGAAGGTTACTCGGGCTCGGTCGAACCGCGTCAGCAAGTACCATTTGCCTGGTCTCCGGGCTGGAACTCGCCGCAAGCCTGGAACAAGTTCCAGGACGAAGTCGGTGGTCACATCCGCGCTGGCGACCCGGGCACCCGCCTGATCGAAAGCAGCGGCGACTCGCTGAACTGGTTCGCCGCTGTTCCGCGCGCATTCAACCCGGCGCCGGGCACCTGGCAGGTCGTGCCGTTCTTCCACCTGTTCGGCAGCGAAGAGAACTCTTCGAAAGCCGCTCCGGTTCAGGAACGCATTCCGGCTGCCTACGTGGCGCTGGCCAAGTCCGAAGCCGATCGTCTGGGTGTCAATGACGGCGCCATGCTGAGCTTGAACATCGCTGGCCAGACCTTGCGTCTGCCGCTGCGCATCAACGAAGAGCTGGGCGCCGGTCTGGTTGCATTGCCTGCGGGCATCGCCGGCATTCCGCCAGCGATCTTTGGCAAATCCGTTGACGGTCTGCAGGAGGCAGCGCTATGACTTGGTTCACTCCTGAAGTGATCAGTGTGATCATCTCGGTCATCCAGGCCATTGTGATCCTGCTCGCCGTTGTGGTGTGCGGCGCGCTGCTGAGCTGGGTCGAGCGTCGTTTGCTCGCCCTCTGGCAGGACCGTTATGGTCCGAACCGCGTCGGCCCGTTCGGCGCGTTCCAGATCGCGGCCGACATGATCAAGATGTTCTTCAAGGAAGACTGGACGCCACCGTTCGCCGACAAGATGATCTTCACCCTGGCACCGGTCGTGGCCATGAGCGCCCTGCTGATTGCCTTCGCGATCATCCCGATCACCCCGACCTGGGGCGTGGCGGACCTGAACATCGGCATCCTGTTCTTCTTCGCCATGGCCGGTCTGTCGGTCTACGCGGTGCTGTTCGCCGGCTGGTCGAGCAACAACAAGTTCGCCCTGCTGGGCAGCTTGCGTGCCTCGGCGCAAACCGTGTCGTACGAAGTGTTCATGGGTCTGTCGCTGATGGGCATCGTGATCCAGGTCGGCTCGTTCAACATGCGCGACATCGTTGATTATCAAGCCCAGAACCTGTGGTTCATCATTCCGCAGATCTTCGGTTTCCTGACCTTCTTCATCGCCGGCGTCGCCGTGACTCACCGTCACCCGTTCGACCAGCCGGAAGCGGAGCAGGAACTGGCCGACGGTTACCACATTGAATACGCCGGCATGAAATGGGGCATGTTCTTCGTCGGCGAGTACATCGGTATCGTGCTGATTTCGGCGCTGCTGGTGACCTTGTTCTTCGGTGGCTGGCACGGTCCGTTCGGCATTCTGCCGCAGATCCCGTTCATCTGGTTCGCGCTGAAAACCGCGTTCTTCATCATGATCTTCATCCTGCTGCGCGCCTCGATTCCGCGCCCACGGTATGACCAAGTGATGGATTTCAGCTGGAAGTTCTGCCTGCCGCTGACCCTCGTCAACATGCTGGTGACCGCTGCGATCGTGTTGCTCAACACGCCCGCCGTCGCGGCTCAGTGAGGATAGAGAATCATGAAGTACATATTTGACATCGTGCATGGCTTCTTCACCCAGCTTCGCAGCCTGGTGATGATTTTCGGCCACGCCTTCCGCAAGCGCGACACGCTGCAGTACCCGGAAGAAGCCGTGTACCTGCCGCCGCGCTACCGTGGCCGTATCGTCCTGACCCGCGACCCTGATGGTGAAGAGCGTTGTGTAGCCTGCAACCTGTGCGCCGTGGCGTGCCCGGTCGGGTGCATCTCGCTGCAGAAAGCTGAAACCGAAGACGGTCGCTGGTACCCGGACTTCTTCCGCATCAACTTCTCGCGCTGCATTTTCTGCGGCCTCTGCGAGGAAGCCTGCCCGACCACCGCGATCCAGCTGACACCGGATTTCGAGATGGCCGAGTTCAAACGTCAGGACCTGGTTTACGAGAAAGAAGATCTGCTGATCTCCGGCCCCGGCAAAAACCCTGATTACAACTTCTATCGTGTTGCAGGTATGGCGATTGCCGGGAAGCCGAAAGGCTCCGCGCAGAATGAAGCCGAACCGATCAACGTGAAGAGCTTGCTGCCTTAAGGAAGAAAGATGGAATTCGCTTTCTATTTCGCATCGGGTATCGCTGTGGTGTCCACGCTTCGCGTGATCACCCACACCAACCCTGTGCACGCCCTGCTCTACCTGATCATTTCGCTGATCGCCGTGGCCATGACGTTCTTCGCCCTCGGCGCACCGTTTGCCGGTGTTCTGGAAGTGATTGCCTACGCTGGCGCCATCATGGTGCTGTTCGTGTTCGTGGTGATGATGCTGAACCTGGGCCCCGCCTCGGTTCAGCAAGAGCGCGTCTGGCTCAAGCCCGGCATCTGGCTCGGCCCGGTGATTCTCGGCACCCTGCTGCTGGTTGAACTGCTGTACGTGCTGTTCAGTCACCAGAGCGGCCAAGCCATCGGCCACACCACCGTAGACGCCAAGGCCGTGGGCATCAGCCTGTTCGGTCCGTATCTGCTGGTGGTCGAACTCGCCTCGATGCTGCTGCTGGCCGCAGCCGTCACGGCGTTCCACTTGGGCCGCAACGAAGCCAAGGAGCAATGACGATGCCTGCTATCCCTTTGGAGCATGGTCTGGCGGTCGCCGGCATCCTGTTCTGCCTCGGTCTGGTCGGCCTGATGGTCCGCCGCAACATTCTCTTCGTGCTGATGAGCCTGGAGGTCATGATGAATGCCTCCGCGTTGGCGTTCATCGTTGCCGGTAGCCGCTGGGCGCAGCCGGATGGACAGATCATGTTCATCCTGGTGATCAGCCTGGCAGCCGCCGAGGCCAGTATCGGCCTGGCGATCCTGCTGCAACTGTATCGCCGCTTCCACACGCTCGATATCGACGCTGCCAGTGAGATGCGCGGATGAATCTTCTCTATCTGACTTTCGTATTCCCTCTCATAGGTTTCCTGCTGCTGTCGTTCTCCCGTGGACGCCTCTCGGAAAACCTGTCGGCGCTGATCGGCGTCGGTTCCATCGGTTTGTCTGCCATCGTTACGGCCTACGTGATCTGGCAATTCAACGTCGCGCCACCTGAAGGCGGTCACTACACCCAGGTGTTGTGGCAGTGGATGGCGGTGGAAGGCTTCACGCCTAACTTCGCGCTGTACCTGGACGGCCTGTCCGTGACCATGCTCGGCGTGGTGGTCGGCGTCGGCTTCCTGATCCACCTGTTCGCGTCCTGGTACATGCGCGGTGAAGCCGGTTACTCGCGCTTCTTCGCCTACACCAACCTGTTTATCGCCAGCATGCTGTTCCTGGTGCTGGGCGATAACCTGTTGTTCCTGTACTTCGGCTGGGAAGGCGTGGGCCTGTGCTCGTACCTGTTGATCGGTTTCTACTACAGCAACCGCAACAACGGTAACGCCGCACTGAAAGCCTTTATCGTCACCCGCATCGGCGACGTGTTCATGGCCATCGGCCTGTTCATCCTGTTTGCCCAACTGGGCACGCTGAACGTCCAGGAACTGCTGGTGCTGGCACCGCAGAAATTCCAGGCCGGCGACTTCTGGATGGTCATGGCCACCCTGATGCTGCTGGGCGGCGCTGTCGGTAAATCGGCGCAACTGCCGCTGCAAACCTGGCTGGCGGATGCGATGGCCGGTCCTACCCCGGTTTCGGCACTGATCCACGCCGCGACCATGGTGACCGCCGGTGTCTACCTGATCGCCCGGACCCACGGTCTGTTCACCCTGGCGCCAGAAATCCTGCACCTGGTCGGCATCGTCGGTGGCGTGACCCTGGTTCTTGCCGGTTTTGCCGCACTGGTCCAGACCGACATCAAACGTATCCTCGCCTATTCGACCATGAGCCAGATCGGCTACATGTTCCTGGCGCTGGGCGTGGGTGCCTGGGATGGCGCGATCTTCCACCTGATGACCCACGCATTCTTCAAGGCCCTGCTGTTCCTTGCCTCCGGTGCGGTGATCGTTGCCTGCCACCACGAGCAGAACATCTTCAAGATGGGCGGCCTGTGGAAGAAACTGCCTCTGGCCTACGCCAGCTTCATCGTCGGCGGCGCGGCCCTGGCGGCCCTGCCACTGGTGACCGCAGGCTTCTACTCCAAGGACGAAATCCTCTGGGAAGCGTTCGCCAGCGGCAACAATGGTCTGCTGTACGCAGGTCTGGTCGGTGCGTTCATGACCTCGCTGTACACCTTCCGCCTGATCTTCATCGCGTTCCACGGTGAAGCGAAGACCGAAGCGCACGCCGGTCACGGCATCGCTCACTGGCTGCCACTGTCGGTGCTGATCGTATTGTCCACCGCCATTGGCGCGATGATCGTTCCGCCGCTGCACGGTGTGTTGCCGGAAAGCGTCGGCCACGCTGGCGGCGAAGCCAAGCACAGCCTGGAAATCGCCTCGGGTGCAATCGCCCTGGCCGGTATCCTGCTGGCCGCGCTGCTGTTCCTCGGCAAGCGTCGTTTCGTCACTGCAATCGCCAACAGCGGCATCGGCCGCTTCCTTTCGGCCTGGTGGTTCGCTGCCTGGGGCTTCGACTGGATCTACGACAAACTGTTCGTCAAGCCATACCTGGCGATCAGCCACGTACTGCGCAAAGACCCGCTCGACCAGACCATCGGTCTGATTCCGCGTATGGCCAAAGGCGGTCACACCGCCCTGAGCCGTACCGAAACCGGTCAACTGCGTTGGTACGCGGCATCGATGGCAGCCGGCTCCGTGCTGGTCATCGGCGCCATCGTGCTGGTAGCGGTCTGAATATGAACCTTGCGAACTTGCGAAAGGAATTGAGCCCGTCATGATTCTGCCTTGGCTAATCCTGATCCCCTTCATCGGCGGCCTGCTGTGCTGGATGGGTGAGCGCTTCGGCGCCACCCTCCCCCGCTGGATTGCGCTGATCACCATGTCCCTGTTGCTCGCCCTCGGCCTCTGGCTGTGGGCCAACGGCGACTATTCATTTGCACCAAAGCCTGGCGCCGATCCGACCTGGGTGCTTGAGTTCAAGCACATCTGGATCGAACGCTTCGGCATCAGCGTGCACCTGGCCCTCGACGGCCTGTCGCTGCTGATGATCATGCTGACCGGTCTGCTGGGTGTGCTTTCGGTACTCTGCTCGTGGAAAGAGATTCAACGTCACGTTGGCTTCTTCCACCTGAACCTGATGTGGATCCTGGGCGGTGTCGTCGGCGTATTCCTCGCCCTCGACCTGTTCATGTTCTTCTTCTTCTGGGAAATGATGCTGGTGCCGATGTACTTCCTCATCGCGCTCTGGGGTCACAGTTCTTCGGACGGCAAGAAAACCCGGATCTACGCGGCGACCAAGTTCTTCATCTTCACTCAGGCGTCCGGCCTGATCATGCTGGTGGCGATCCTGGGTCTGGTCCTGGTCAACTTCAACGACACCGGCGTGATTACCTTCAACTACGCCGACCTGTTGAAAACCAAGATGTCGCTGACCACCGAGTACATCCTGATGCTCGGCTTCTTCATCGCCTTCGCGGTGAAGCTGCCAGTGGTGCCGTTCCACTCCTGGTTGCCTGACGCTCACGCCCAGGCGCCAACCGCGGGTTCGGTCGACCTGGCCGGTATTCTGTTGAAAACCGCTGCCTACGGTCTGCTGCGTTTCGCCCTGCCGCTGTTCCCGAATGCCTCGGCCGAGTTCGCGCCGATCGCCATGACCCTCGGTCTGATCGGGATTTTCTACGGCGCGTTCCTGGCCTTCGCACAAACCGACATCAAGCGTCTGATCGCCTTCTCGTCCGTTTCCCACATGGGCTTCGTACTGATCGGCATCTACTCCGGCAGCCAACTGGCGCTGCAGGGCGCGGTGATGCAGATGCTGGCGCACGGTCTGTCGGCCGCGGCACTCTTTATCCTCAGCGGTCAGTTGTACGAACGCACCCACACCCGCGACATGCGTGAAATGGGTGGCCTGTGGTCGAAGATCGCTTACCTGCCGGCCCTCAGCCTGTTCTTTGCAGCGGCGTCCCTGGGCTTGCCGGGTACCGGTAACTTCGTCGGTGAGTTCCTGATCCTGATCGGCACCTTCCCGATCGCTCCATGGATCACCATCATCGCGACGTCGGGCCTGGTGTTCGGTTCGGTCTACTCGCTGATCATGATCCACCGTGCGTACTTCGGTCCGGCCAAATCGGACGCGGTACTGCATGGCATGGACGGTCGCGAACTGATCATGGTGGTCGGGCTTGCGGCGCTGCTGATCTACATCGGCGTGTACCCGCAACCGTTCCTCGATACCTCTGCTGCGACGATGCATGGCGTGCAGCAATGGCTCGGCACCGCCTTCACTCAACTCGCTTCGGCCCGGTAAGAGCGCTATGGAATTCACGACTCAACACTTTATCGCGCTAGCGCCGTTGTTGATCACCAGCGCCACGATCATCGTGGTGATGCTGGCGATTGCCTGGCGCCGCAACCACTCGCAGACCTTCCTGATTTCCGTGGCGGGTCTGAACCTGGCGCTGCTGTCGATCCTGCCAGCCCTGAAAGTCGCACCACTGGCGGTGACGCCACTGCTGCAGATCGATAGCTTCGCCTGCTTGTACATGGCGCTGATCCTGGTCGCCACCCTCGCCTGTGTCACCCTCGCCCACGCCTACCTCGGCGATGGCGGTTCGGGTTACCCGGGCAACCGCGAAGAACTGTACCTGCTGATCCTGATGGCCGCCGCCGGTGGCCTGGTTCTGGTCAGCGCGCAGCACCTGGCCGGGTTGTTCATCGGTCTGGAACTGTTGTCGGTGCCGGTCTACGGTCTGGTGGCTTACGCCTTCTTCAACAAGCGTTCGCTGGAAGCCGGTATCAAGTACATGGTGCTGTCGGCCGCCGGTTCCGCGTTCCTGTTGTTCGGTATGGCCCTGCTCTACGCCGACTCCGGCAGCCTGAGCTTCGTCGGCATCGGCCAGGCCCTCGCGGCCACCGGCCTGCCAAGCTCCCTGGCGCAACTGGGCCTGGGCATGATGCTGATCGGTCTGGCGTTCAAACTGTCGCTGGTACCGTTCCACCTCTGGACCCCGGACGTTTACGAAGGTGCTCCGGCACCGGTGGCGGCGTTCCTGGCGACTGCTTCCAAAGTCGCTGTGTTCGCGGTGATGGTGCGTCTGTTCCAGATCTCGCCGGCGGCGAGCAGCGGTGTACTCAGCGACGTGCTGACCATCATCGCCATTGCGTCGATCCTGTTCGGTAACCTGCTGGCACTGACCCAGAGCAACCTCAAGCGTCTGCTGGGTTACTCGTCCATCGCTCACTTCGGTTACCTGCTGATCGCCTTGGTGGCGAGCAAGGGTCTGGCCGTGGAAGCCATCGGCGTGTACCTGGTCACTTACGTGATCACCAGCCTTGGCGCGTTCGGCGTGATCACCCTGATGTCCTCGCCGTACAACGGCCGTGACGCCGATGCGCTGTACGAATACCGCGGCCTGTTCTGGCGCCGTCCGTACCTGACCGCCGTCCTGACCGTGATGATGCTGTCCCTGGCCGGTATCCCGCTGACCGCGGGCTTCATCGGCAAGTTCTACATCATCGCCACCGGTGTCGAGTCGCACCAATGGTGGCTGGTCGGTTCCCTGGTACTGGGCAGCGCCATCGGCGTCTTCTACTACCTGCGCGTCATGGTCACGCTGTACCTGATCGAACCGAACCTGCGTCGCCACGATGCGCAACTGCACTGGGAACAACGTGCAGGCGGCGTGATGCTGCTGGCCATCGCCGTCCTGGCGTTCTTCCTCGGGCTGTATCCGCAGCCGTTGCTGGTACTGGTTCAGCAGTCGGGGTTGGCGGGTTGATCGCTTAGCGATACCCGGTAGAAAACAGAAACGGCACCTTCGGGTGCCGTTTTTGTTATTGAGTCAACATCAAAAGATCGCAGCCTTCGGCAGCTCCTACTTTGGAACGAGGTACACCCTGTAGGAGCTGCCGAAGGCTGCGATCTTCTAACCTTCATACATTTGACCGTCCATTAGATATCGATTGCCAGAGACGGCCTCTTCGCGGGCAAGCCCGCTCCCACAGTTGATCTGCAGTGACCACAAAACTTGAGTCCGACGCCGATCTAATGTGGGAGCGGGCTTGCTCGCGAAGAGGGCTTAACAGGCACAAACAAAAACGGCACCTTCCGGTGCCGTTCGCCTTTCACAGTACAAACAGGTTACTTACGTGCCGCCTCCCACGACTTCAGCAACTCTGCATAGCTCACGGTTTCACCCTGCGGCTTCTCGTTCGCCAGTTTCGGTTTCGGTGCACCCGGCTGATCGAACCAGTATTGCGCGTCGCGTTCAGGGTTCATCTTCGGTGCGCAGGTGGCTTGTGCCTTCGAGCGTTCCAGACGGGTCATGATCGCGTCCTGATCCTTGGCCAGACCATCAAGTGCCTGTTGCGGGGTTTTCTCGCCACTCGCGGCTTCGGCGATGTGGCTCCACCACAGTTGCGCCAGACGCGGATAGTCCGGCACGTTGGTCCCGGTCGGGGTCCACTGCACACGGGCCGGGCTGCGATAGAACTCCACCAGGCCACCGAGTTTCGGTGCCAGGTCGGTCATGGCTTGCGAGTTGATGTCCGACTCGCGGATCGGGGTCAGGCCGACGATGGTTTTCTTCAGCGAAACGGTTTTCGACGTCACAAACTGCGCGTAGAGCCAGGCGGCGAGTTTCTGTTTCTCAGGCGTGGATTTCATGAACGTCCAGGAACCCACGTCCTGATACCCCAGCTTCATGCCCTCCTCCCAGTACGGTCCACGTGGAGATGGCGCCATGCGCCATTTTGGCGTGCCATCAGCGTTCATCACCGCCAGGCCCGGTTTGGTCATATCGGCAGTGAACGCGGTGTACCAGAAGATCTGCTGGGCGATGTTGCCCTGGGACGGCACCGGACCGGATTCGGAGAAGGTCATGCCTGCCGCTTCCGGTGGCGCGTACTTCTTCAGCCAGTCGACGTATTTGGTGGTGGCAAACACTGCCGCCGGGCCGTTGGTGTCGCCGCCGCGGGTTACGCTGGAGCCGACCGGATGGCAGTCCTCCACGCGGATGCCCCACTCGTCCACCGGCAAACCGTTGGGGATGCCTTTGTCGCCAGCACCGGCCATGGAGAACCAGGCATCGGTGAAGCGCCAGCCCAGGGAGGGGTCTTTCTTGCCGTAGTCCATGTGCCCGTAAACGCGCTTGCCGTCGATTTCCTTGACGTCTTCGCTGAAGAATTTGGCGATGTCTTCATAGGCCGACCAGTTCACCGGTACGCCCAACTCGTAACCGTATTTTTCCTTGAACTTGGCTTTCAGGTCCGCGCGTTCGAACCAGTCGGCGCGGAACCAGTACAGGTTGGCGAACTGCTGGTCGGGCAACTGATAGATCTTGCCGTCCGGCGCGGTGGTGAAGGAGATACCGATGAAATCCTTGATGTCCAGGGTCGGCGAGGTGAAGTTCTTGCCCTCATTGGCCATCAGATCGGTGATCGACTCGGTCTTGCCGTAGCGAAAGTGCGTACCGATCAGGTCCGAGTCGTTGACCCAGCCGTCATAGATGTTTTTGTCCGATTGCATCTGGGTCTGCAGCTTTTCCACCACGTCGCCTTCCTGCAGCAGGTCGTGGGTCAGCTTGATCCCGGTGATTTCGGTGAACGCCTTGGCCAGCGTTTTGGATTCATATTCGTGGGTGGCGATGGTTTCCGACACCACCTTGATGCTCATCCCGCGAAACGGCTCGGCCGCCTTGATGAACCACTTCAACTCTTCGAGTTGTTGTTCGGCCGTCAGCGTAGACGGTTTGAACTCACTGCCGATCCATTTCTTCGCGGCGTCTTCGTAGGCATCGGCCCAGGCCGAAGCGCTCAAACCGCTGAGTGCCAGCATGGCTGCCAATGAAATGCTATGTCGCAGCTTATTGTTTTTGTCGAACATAAGACCTCCTTATTGGTTTTCGGAGCAGGCTCTGTACGAGAGCTGCCTGCGCGTCGATCAGGCTGCGTTAAAAACAGGCTCGGTATGCTCATTGACTGACGTCAACTCCGCTACCTCGCCTGTTTTTGCCTTGCCTGATCGCCGCTCGGCGAGCTCTCGTACAGACCCTAACCCCAACGCATCACAGCCAACAGCCACACCAGGGACAACGCGGACGCTACCCAGATGCTCCAGTCGGTGACGCCGATTACCAGCAAATGCAGGTAGGCGCTGCCGAGAAGACCGATAAACAGCCGATCGCCACGGGTGGTGGCAATCGGCAAAAAACCACGCCGAAGAATGCTCGGCGAACGCAATTCCCAGGTCGTCATGCCGACCAGGATCAAGGCTATGACACAGAAAAACGTTGCCGTCGGGACGGTCCAGCTCATCCATTCCATCATCAGTTCCTCATACCCGGCCCAGGGCAAAGCCCTTGGCCACGTGGTTACGGACAAACCAGATCACCAGCATGCCCGGCAGGATGGTCAACACCCCTGCCGCCGCCAGCACGCCCCAGTCGATGCCGGATGCCGAGACGGTGCGGGTCATCACCGCCGCAATCGGCTTGGCATTCACCGACGTCAGCGTTCGCGCCAGCAGCAGCTCGACCCAGGAAAACATGAAGCAGAAAAACGCCGTCACACCGATCCCCGAGCCAATCAGCGGCACGAAAATCTTCACGAAGAACTTGGGAAAACTGTAGCCATCAATGTAGGCGGTTTCGTCGATTTCTTTCGGAACGCCGGACATGAAGCCTTCGAGAATCCACACCGCCAACGGTACGTTGAACAGGCAATGCGCCAATGCCACCGCGATGTGCGTGTCGAACAGACCGATCGAGGAATACAGCTGGAAGAACGGCAACAGGAACACCGCCGGCGGCGCCATACGGTTGGTCAGCAGCCAGAAGAACAGGTGCTTGTCGCCCAGAAAGCGATAGCGCGAGAACGCATATGCCGCCGGCAACGCCACGCTCAGCGAGATCACCGTGTTCAGACTCACGTAGTACAGCGAGTTGAGGTAACCGGTGTACCAGGCCGGATCGGTGAAGATCACCTTGTAGTTGGCGAACGTGAAATCCTGCGGAAACAGCGTCAGGCCGCTGAGGATTTCGGTGTTGCTCTTGAAGGACATGTTCAGCAGCCAGTAGATCGGCACCAGCAGGAACAGGATGTAGATCAGCAATGGGATCAGCTTTCTCTTGCTCATGATGGGCCTCAGCGGTTGGCGTCAGAGTGAGTCATGGCGGTGTAGAACAGCCAGGACACCAACAGGATGATCAGGAAGTACACCAGCGAGAAAGCCGCCGCCGGGCCCAGGTCGAACTGCCCGATGGCCATCTGCGTCAGGGTCTGGCTGAGGAAGGTCGTGGCATTCCCCGGCCCGCCGCCCGTGAGCACGAACGGCTCGGTGTAGATCATGAAACTGTCCATGAACCGCAGCATCACCGCGATCAACAACACGCTCTTGAGCTTGGGCAACTGGATGTGTCGAAAAACCGCCCAGGCGGATGCCCGATCAATCCGCGCGGCCTGGTAGTACACGTCCGGAATCGCCCGCAAACCCGAGAAACACAACAGCGCCACCAACGACGTCCAGTGCCAGACGTCCATCACCAGCACCGTCACCCAGGCGTCCATGGTATTGGCCGCATAGTTGTAGCTGATGCCCATGGCATTGAGGCTCGACCCGAGCAAACCAATGTCGGCCCGACCGAAAATCTGCCAGATCGTCCCGACCACGTTCCACGGAATCAGCAGCGGAATCGCCAGAATGATCAGCACCAGCGACGACCAGCGCCCCTTGGTCGGCATGGTCAGGGCGATGGCGATACCCAGCGGGATTTCGATCAACAGCACACAGCCGGAATAGATGAACTGACGGAGCAGCGAGTCGTGCAATCGGGGATCGAGCAGCACCTGTTTGTACCAGTCGGCACCGACGAAGTAGCGGCTGGACTGGTCGAAGATGTCCTGCACCGAATAGTTGACCACGGTCATCATCGGGATCACCGCACTGAACGCCACCAGCAAAAACACCGGCAGGACCAGCCACCAGGCCTTGTTGTTCTGCACCTTGTTCATGGCAGTACCTCCAGCAGGTATTCGTCGGCATAAACCATCAGCCACTGCGCCGGGAAGCTGATATACGCGGTGCCTTCCGGCACCGGTTTGTCCTCGGCCAGGCGCACTTTCAACGGCGCGCCGTCGAGGTTCAGGGTCATGATCTTGTAGGTGCCAAGGTCTTCGACGTGTATGACCTGTGCCTGCATCGCGTCATCAAACGGCTCGTCCCACACATGCACGAACTCCGGACGGATGCCGACCTTCAAGGTCTTCCACTCGGACTCAGCGATGCGTTGCTGCTGCGCGTCGGACAACGGCAGGTGCGTCGAGGCGAATCCGACGCCACCCGGTTGCGGCTGCACCTCGATCAGGTTCATCCCCGGGCTGCCGATGAAGTAGCCGACAAACGTGTGGCTCGGCCGCTCGAACAATTCTCGCGGCGTACCGAATTGCACGATCTGCCCGCCGTACATCACCGCAATCTTGTCGGCAAAGGTCGAGGCCTCCAGCTGATCGTGGGTGACGTAGACCATGGTGATGTTGAACTGCTCGTGGATCTGCTTGAGCTTGCGCCGCAGCTTCCACTTCAGGTGCGGGTCGATCACCGTCAGCGGTTCATCGAACAGGATCGCCGACACGTCATCACGCACCAATCCGCGGCCCATGGAAACTTTCTGTTTTTCGTCGGCAGTGAGGTTGCGCGCCTTTTTGCTCAGCAGCGCCTGGAGGTCGAGGACCTCGGCAATTTCCTGCACCTTGCTGTGAATTTTCGCTTCAGCCATGCCCTGATTGCGCAGCGGGAAGGCCAGGTTGTCGAACACCGTCATGGTGTCGTAGACCACCGGAAACTGAAAAACCTGGGCGATGTTGCGCTTCTCCGGGGTCAGGTCGTTGACCGCTTTACCGTCGAACAGGACATGGCCCTGGGACGGACTGAGCAACCCGGAAATGATGTTGAGCAAGGTCGACTTGCCGCAGCCCGAAGGCCCGAGCAAGGCATAGGCTCCGCCCTGCTCCCAGATGTGGTCCATTTCGCGGATCGCGTAATCCTCGGGACTGCTCGGCGTGCGTGTGTAACTGTGGGCGAGGTTCTGCAAACGGATTTCGGCCATCAGGCAACCCTCGCGATACGGCGACCGGGCGCCTGGACCAGTCGTCCCTGCGCGTCGAACACAAACAGTTTATGGGTCGGGATATAGATGCGAATCGGCGCATCGACGTCGTACTCGTGGACCCCGGGCAAATGCAGCACCAGCAGGAAATGCTCGTTGCGCACATGCAGGAAGGTTTCCGAACCGCTGATCTCGGCGACCTCGACGGTCACCGCCAGTTCGAGGTCATCGTCGTTGCTCGGCACCAGCGAGATATGGCTGGGGCGCACGCCAAAGCGAAACTCGCCCTCGCCCACCGGGCGCAAATCCACGTTCAGCGGGAAGTGCACGAAGTTGGCGAAGCTGACTTCGTTACCCGCGATGCGCCCCGGCATCAGGTTGATCGGCGGTTCGGAAAACAGCTCCGCCGCCAGCACGGATTGCGGCTGGTGATAGACCTCGGAGGACTTGCCGCTCTGGATCACCCGGCCTTCATGAAGAATGGTCGTGGTGCCGCCCAGCGCCAGCGCTTCGTTAGGCTCGGTGGTGGCGTAGATGGCGATGGTGTGCCGCGCCTTGAACAGCTCGCGCATTTCCTGGCGCAGCTCTTCGCGCAGTTTGTAGTCGAGGTTGACCAGCGGCTCGTCGAACAGGATCAGCTCGGCGTCCTTGACCAATGCGCGGGCCATGGCCGTGCGCTGTTGCTGGCCGCCGGAGAGTTCCAGCGGGTAGCGCTGCAGAAACTTCTCGATGCGCAGCATCTTCGCGGTTTCCAGCACTTTGCTCTGGATCAGCTCGTTGGAAACGCCGCCCTGGCGCAACGGCGAGGCGATGTTCTCGAACACCGTCATGGTCGGGTAATTGATGAACTGCTGATAGACCATCGACACGTTGCGCAACCGCACCGGGCGTTGGGTGACGTCGACGCCGTTCATCAGGATGCGCCCGCTGTCGGGCTTGTCCAACCCGGCCATCAGGCGCATGAGGCTGGTTTTGCCGGACAGCGTGCGGCCGAGCAAAACGTTGAAGGATCCGGGTTCAAAACTTAGGCACGCATCGTCGATCCAGGTCTGACCCTCGACGGTGCGGCTGACGTGCTCCAGAGTGAGTGACATGGCTCGGCCTTTTTATTATTGGAGTCAAGCGACCGGAGCTACAGAGCGACTTTCGTGCCAGAAATTGCAAGTGATTGATGTGGCTTGGAATTCCTTCAACAAGAGAAAAAACAGGGTTCGTTGCTGAACAGAAATGAACAACCGCGGCTGAACAATTGAACAGTTCAACGGTTGACAATGAACAATAGTGAACAACACTCTACGGACTGTTCACGGTCCCTGCAGGAGCCGGCTTGCTGGCGATGGCGATTTCGATTTCGATGACGCCATCGCCAGCAAGCCGGCTCCTACAAAGACGTGGCGCGTCTGAACCATCACGTGCGAAATTCAATGTGATGTGCAAAAAACCATAAAAACAATAAAAGCTTGCTCAGAGATCGACTGCCATGGCCGCACCCGCCTCGCCGCTCTCCCACGACGCCATCATCCAGGACTCCTGGTCCCGTTGCCGCGCGTTCGGTCTCGATCACCAAAGCCCCCCCGCCTTCGATCAACTGCCGGCCGAAGGCATTGCGCAGTTGCTGGAAAGCCAGCATTCACTGGTGCAAACCACCCATCAGGAAGTCCTGCCCTACTACGAGAACATCCTGAGCAATTCCAATTGCCTGATCATGCTCGCCGACAATCAGGGCCAGGTCCTGACTTCCTGGGGCACCCAGCGGTTTATCGAGCCGAGCCTGACCCGCGGTTTCAGCGCTGGCGCGAGCTGGATGGAACGCTGCAGCGGCACCAATGCGATCGGCACCGCACTGGCCTGCGAGCAGGCGGTGCACATCGAGCACGACGAACATTTCCTCAAGGCCAACCGTTTCATGACCGGTTCCGCCGCACCGATTTTCGATGCCGAACGCAAGGTCATCGCTGTGCTGGATGTGTCCAGCGACAGCTACCTGCCGCCGTCCCACACGCTCGGCATGGTCAAGATGATGAGTCAGACCGTGGAAAACCGGCTGATCCTCAACCTGTTCCATGGCCAGCATTTCCAGCTGACCTTCAACACCGGTTTGAACAACCTCGACAGCCAATGGGCGGGGTTGCTGATTTTCGATGAGAGCGGCCAGGTGCTCTCAGCGAATCGCCGGGCCGACAACTTGCTCGGCATCAGTCTGTCGCGGGTCAGTGTCGAGAGCCTGTTCAAGGTGTCGCTGCTGGAACTGCTGAATCAGCCGGATGGTTTGCCCTTCTCCCTTCAGGCCTCGGGACGTAACCGCTTCCAGTGCCTGTTGAAGCGTCCGAAACAGGCACCGATTCAGGCGCGGCTGTTCTCAGAAACAAAGAGCGTGCAAACCAAGAGCGCTGAACCGGCCACGATCAGCCTCAATACGCTGCACTTCGGTGACAGTCGCGTGGAAAAAGCCGTGCGCCAGGCCGAGCGCTTGCTGGAGAAAGACATTCCACTGTTGATCCACGGCGAAACCGGCGTCGGCAAGGAGGTCTTCGTCAAAGCCCTGCATCAGGCCAGCTCTCGCAGCAAGCAACCGTTCATTGCCGTCAACTGTGCAGCGATCCCCGCCGAACTGGTGGAATCCGAGCTGTTTGGCTACGAGAAAGGTGCGTTCACCGGTGCGAATCAGAAAGGCAGCATCGGGCTGATCCGCAAGGCTGACAAAGGCACGCTGTTTCTTGATGAAATTGGCGACATGCCACTGCCGACTCAGGCGCGGCTGCTAAGGGTTTTGCAGGAACGTTGCGTTCAACCGGTGGGCAGCAGCGAGTTGTTCCCGGTGGATATCCGGATCATTTCGGCCACCAACCGCTCGTTGCGCGAGCAGGTCCAGTTGGGCCGGTTTCGCGAAGACCTTTATTACCGGATCGGCGGCTTGACCCTCGAATTGCCACCGCTACGCGAACGCAGCGACAAGCAGGCGCTGTTCAAGCGTCTGTGGGAACAGCATCGCGAGCCATCGCAGTGGGCCGGGTTGAGCCGCGAGGTGCTCGAACTGTTCGATCGTCATCCGTGGCCGGGGAATTTGCGGCAGGTCAGCAGCGTGATGCAGGTGGCGCTGGCCATGGCCGAGGAACAACCGGTGCGGCCGGAGCATTTGCCGGATGACTTTTTTGTCGACCTGGAGATGGAGCCGGTGGAAACAACGGAGCCGTTGGCAGTGGATTTGAATGATGTGGAGGATTTGAATCGGCAGTTGCAGGCGGCTGGGGGGAATATCTCCCATTTGGCCCGCAGGCTCGGGGTTAGCCGAAATACTCTCTACAAGCGATTGCGCCAATCGGAAAGCTGACTGCTGCGCAGTCAATCGCCAGCAAGCCGGCTCCTACAGGGTCGTGTCGTTCGACATTTACGACGCCTTCCCTGTAGGAGCCGGCTTGCTGGCGAAAACGTCAACCCAAACGCCGCCCCTCTCAAGCCGGCCCCAAAAACAAAAACCCGCACAAGGCGGGTTTTGTTTTGCAGCAATCACAGCAATCAGTCAGCCAGACGCCAGGTCGTTCCGCCCTTGCCGTCTTCCAGCACCACGCCCATGGCGGTGAGCTGGTCGCGGATACGGTCGGATTCGGCCCAGTCTTTAGCCGCACGAGCCGCCAGACGCGCCGCAATCAGCGCATCAACCTCAGCCGCATCGACCCGCCCTTCAGCGCCGGCCTGCAGGAAGTCATCCGCCTCGAGCTGCAACACGCCCAGCACACTGGCCAGTTCCTTCAAGCGCGCCGCCAGACCGGCTGCCGCATCAAGATCGCTCTCGCGCAGACGGTTGATCTCGCGAACCATCTCGAACAGCACCGCACAGGCCTCCGGCGTGCCGAAGTCGTCGTTCATCACCTGGGTGAAACGCTCGACAAAAGCTTCGCCGCCAGCCGGCGCCACGCTCGGCAGGCCTTTCAACGCATGGTAGAAACGCTCGAGTGCGCCTTTGGCGTCCTTGAGGTTGTCTTCCGAATAGTTGATCGCGCTGCGGTAATGGCTCGACACCAGCAGGTAACGCACGACTTCCGGGTGGTACTTTTCCAGCACGTCGCGAATGGTGAAGAAGTTGTTCAAGGACTTGGACATCTTCTCGCCATTGATGCGAATCATGCCGCAATGCATCCACGCGTTGGCGTAGGTCTTGCCGGTGGCCGCTTCGCTCTGGGCGATTTCGTTTTCGTGGTGCGGGAACTCCAGATCGCTGCCGCCGCCATGAATGTCGAAGGTCTCGCCGAGGCAGCAGGTCGACATCACCGAGCATTCGATGTGCCAGCCCGGACGCCCGTCGCCCCACGGCGACGGCCAGCTCGGTTCACCCGGCTTGGCGCCTTTCCACAGCACGAAGTCGAGCGGGTCCTGCTTGGACTCGTCGACTTCGATCCGCGCGCCGATGCGCAGGTCTTCGATCTTCTTGCGCGACAGCTTGCCGTAGCCCATGAACTTGGCGACGCGGTAGTACACGTCGCCATTGCCTGGAGCGTAGGCATAACCCTTGTCGATCAGGGTCTGGATCATGGTCTGCATGCCAGCGATATGATCGGTGGCCCGCGGTTCCATGTCAGGCTTGAGGATATTGAGGCGCGCCTCGTCCTCGTGCATTGCGGTGATCATGCGCTCGGTCAGCACGTCGAACGGCTCGCCGTTCTCCTTGGCCCGATTGATGATCTTGTCTTCAATGTCGGTGATGTTGCGCACATACGTCAGGTTATAACCGCTGAACCGCAACCAGCGGGTCACCAGGTCGAACGCAACCATGCTGCGGCCATGGCCAATGTGGCAATAGTCGTACACGGTCATCCCGCAGACGTACATGCGCACATTGTTGCCATCCAGCGGCTTGAAGACTTCTTTGCTCTTGGTGAGCGTGTTGTAGATCGAAAGCACGTTAGAGGTTCCTTGAATCACTGGCCCCACGAATCACGCAAGGTCACGGTACGGTTGAACACCGGACGACCGGGTTTCGAGTCCTTGATATCCGCGCAGAAGTAACCTTCGCGCTCGAACTGGAAACGGTCTTCCGGCTGTGCATCGCCAAGCGAAGGCTCAGCACGACAACCGGTCAGCACTTGCAGCGAGTCAGGGTTGATGTTGTCCAGGAAACTGGCGCTGTCTTCGGCCTTCTCAGGATTCGGAGAGCGGAACAGGCGATCGTACAGACGCACTTCGCATTCAATGCTGGCCGCGGCCGGCACCCAGTGAATCACGCCTTTGACCTTGCGGCCTTCAGGGTTCTTGCCGAGGGTTTCCGGGTCGTAGGAGCAACGCAGTTCGACGATGTTGCCATCGGCGTCCTTGATCGCTTCGTCGGCACGGATCACGTAGCTGCCGCGCAGGCGCACTTCGCCGTTCGGCTCCAGGCGCTTGTAGCCTTTTGGCGGCTCTTCCATGAAGTCATCGCGGTCGATGTAGATTTCACGGGAGAACGGAAGCTTGCGCACGCCCAGTTCTTCTTTTTGCGGATGACGCGGCAGCTCGAGGTGATCGACCTTGTCTTCCGGATAGTTGGTAATCACGACCTTCAGCGGACGCAGCACGCACATGGCGCGCGGAGCGTTCTGGTCCAGATCCTGACGGATGCTGAACTCAAGCATGCCGAAGTCGACCACGCCGTCGGAACGGTTGGTGCCGACCATGTCGCAGAAATTGCGGATCGACGCCGGCGTGTAGCCACGGCGGCGGAAGCCGGACAGCGTGGACATGCGCGGATCGTCCCAACCGTGAACGTGCTTTTCATCAACCAGTTGCTTGAGCTTGCGCTTGCTGGTGATGGTGTAGTTCAGGTTCAGGCGGCTGAACTCGTACTGACGCGGTTTCGCCGGGACGGGCAGGTTCTCGAGGAACCATTCGTACAGCGGACGGTGGCTTTCGAACTCCAGGGTGCAGATCGAGTGGGTGATGCCTTCGATAGCGTCCGACTGACCGTGGGTGAAGTCGTAGTTTGGATAAATGCACCACTTGTCGCCGGTCTGGTGGTGATGCGCGTGACGGATGCGGTACATGATCGGGTCGCGCAGGTTCATGTTCGGCGAGGCCATGTCGATCTTGGCCCGCAGCACGCGTGCGCCGTCAGGGAATTCACCGGCACGCATGCGGGCGAACCAGTCGAGGTTTTCTTCCACGGAGCGATCACGGAACGGGCTGTTCTTGCCCGGCTCGGTCAGGCTGCCACGGTATTCCTTGGCCTGTTCCGGGCTCAAGTCATCGACGTAGGCCTTGCCGGCCTTGATCAGCTCGACGGCCCAGTCGTGCAGCTGGTCGAAATACTGCGAGGCGTAGCGCACTTCGCCGGACCATTCGAAGCCCAGCCATTTGACGTCGCTTTCGATCGCGTCGATGTATTCCTGGTCTTCCTTGGCCGGGTTCGTGTCGTCGAAACGCAGGTGGGTGACGCCGCCAAACTCCTGGGCCAGGCCGAAGTTCACACAGATCGACTTGGCGTGACCGATGTGCAGGTAACCGTTGGGCTCAGGCGGGAAACGGGTGACGATCTGCGTGTGCTTACCCGAGTCCAGGTCCGCCTGGATGATCGGGCGCAGGAAATTGACCGGCACGGCAGGGCCGGTCTTGGAATTCGAGGTAGGGTCGACAGTGGGCTTGCTCATAGGATCCTTGAACGTACAAGTGCGCGGCCAGTTGGCCAAATCAAAGCGGCGGTTAAATCAAAGGGGCTTATCATAGCCGATGCCGTCAAGTCGCTGACAGAGCAGGCCCGAAAACGGCTGCATTTAATCGGATGCAGATGAAAAACAGCCTCGAAATTCGCGCCCGGCACGCTAAACTGCGCACCTTGGCCGAATCTGGCCGGACCGGTTGAGGGCTTCAATGCCTCGAAACCCACGAATTCATTGATAGAGTACCGATCATGACCCAAGTCAAACTGACCACCAACCATGGCGACATCGTCCTGGAACTGAACGCTGAAAAGGCACCGCTGACCGTTGCCAACTTCATCGAGTACGTTAAAGCCGGTCACTACGAAAACACCGTTTTCCACCGCGTCATCGGTAACTTCATGATCCAGGGCGGCGGTTTCGAGCCAGGCATGAAAGAAAAGAAAGACAAGCGCCCAAGCATCCAGAACGAAGCCGACAACGGCCTGCCGAACGAAAAATACACCGTCGCCATGGCCCGCACCATGGAGCCGCATTCGGCTTCCGCCCAGTTCTTCATCAACGTCGCTGACAACAGCTTCCTGAACCACAGCGCCAAGACCGTTCAGGGCTGGGGCTACGCAGTATTCGGTAAAGTCGTTGCCGGCACCGACGTTGTCGACAAGATCAAAGGTGTTTCCACCACCATGAAATCCGGCCACCAGGACGTGCCAGCAGAAGACGTGATCATCGAGAAAGCCGAGATCATCGAAGCGTGATACTGCTGATTTCAGACTTGCATCTGGAAGAGGAGCGCCCGGACATCACCCGGGCGTTTCTGGATTTGCTCGC
The DNA here is from genome assembly GCF_007828295.1 of Pseudomonas sp. SJZ080. Classification (NCBI taxonomy): domain Bacteria; kingdom Pseudomonadati; phylum Pseudomonadota; class Gammaproteobacteria; order Pseudomonadales; family Pseudomonadaceae; genus Pseudomonas; species Pseudomonas sp. SJZ080. Next base: position 119,438 of record NZ_VIUK01000012.1, on the reverse strand, counting down.
CGGACGCGCCCGCTCGGCGAGTGCGTTGTACATCCTGGGCGACTTTTTCGAGGCGTGGATTGGCGACGATGCCATGACGCCCTTTCAGCGTTCCATCTGCCAGGCCCTGCGCGACCTCAGCGACAGCGGCACGGCCATTTTTCTGATGCACGGCAATCGCGACTTCATGCTGGGCCAGGCCTTTTGCAAACAGGCCGGCTGCACATTGCTGAAGGACCCGAGTGTCGTGCAGTTTTACGGCGAGCCGGTGCTGTTGATGCACGGCGACAGCCTCTGCACCCGCGACGAGGCTTACATGAAGCTGCGTCGCTACCTGCGCAACCCGATCACCCTGTTCATCCTGCGCCACCTGCCCCTTGGCACCCGGCAAAAACTCGCACGCAAGCTGCGCAGTGAAAGCCGTGCGCAAACGCGGATGAAAGCCAACGACATCGTCGATGTCACCCCGGAAGAAGTGCCGCGGATCATGCAGGCCAATGGCGTGAAGACGTTGATCCATGGACACACTCATCGCCCGGCGATTCACAAGTTGCAGATTGGCGAGCAAGCGGCCAAGCGCATTGTGTTGGGGGATTGGGATCGTCAGGGCTGGGCGCTGCAGGTGGATGAGCACGGCTTTGCGCTGGCGCCGTTCGATTTCGCCCCGCCGCCGCAACTTCCGGCCCTGTCGAACACAAAACCCTTGTAGGAGCCGGCTTGCTGGCGATAGCGGCTTATCATTCAACAACTTCATTGACTGAAAAACCGCTATCGCCAGCAAGCCGGCTCCTACAGAATTGTGTTGCGCTTAATGGCCGGAGGCCGCAGGCCCCGCCTTCGCTGCAAACGGCGGCTTCGCCAACCACACAATCACGATCAACCCCATGAACGCCCACCCCAGCAACGTGAAGTAATCCACGGTGGAGAGCATGTACGCCTGACTGGTCAGCACATGATCGAGCTGCGCATACGCCGGGTTGCTCGCACCGCCCAGGCTGTTCAACGCCTCGCGGGTCGCGGGTTCATAAGTGCTGATGCTTTCGCTCATGTAGGCATGATGCTGATCCGCCCGGCGAATCCAGATCCAGGTCGTCAACGACGCCGCAAAACTGCCGCCCAACGTCCGCAGGAATGTCGCCAGGCCCGCGCCGTCGGCGATCTGGCTTGGTGGCAGGTCCGACATCAGAATGCTCAAGGTCGGCATGAAGAAAAGCGCCACGCCAATGCCCATGAACAGTTGCACCAGAGCGATGTGCTGGAAGTCCACTTCGTTGGTGAACCCGGCACGCATGAAGCAGCTCAGGCCAATCGCCAGGAACGCCAGGCCCGCCAATAACCGCAGGTCGAACTTATGCGCGTACTTGCCGACAAATGGCGACATCAGTACCGGCAGAATCCCGATCGGCGCCACCGCCAGTCCGGCCCACGTTGCCGTGTAGCCCATCTGGGTTTGCAGCCATTGCGGCAGGATCAGGTTGATCCCGAAGAACCCGGCGTAACCCAACACCAGCACAATCGTGCCGATGCGAAAGTTGCGGTAAGCGAACAGCCGCAGATTGACCACCGGGTGTTTATCGGTCATTTCCCAGATCACGAACACCGCCAGCGCTATCACTGAAATGGCGGCGCCGATGAGGATGAAGCTCGATTCGAACCAATCCAGATCGTTACCCTTGTCGAGGATCACCTGCAACGCGCCGACGCCAATGATCAGCGTAATCAAACCGACGTAATCCATCGGTTGGTAACTGGTTTCCACCGGCCGTGCCTTGAGTTGCTGGCGCACCACCATCACCGCGAAAACGCCGATCGGCACGTTGATAAAGAAGATCCACGGCCAGCTATAACTGTCGGTAATCCAGCCGCCAAGAATCGGCCCGGCAATCGGCGCGACCACCGTAACCATTGCCAGCAATGCCAGGGCCATGCCGCGCCTGGCGGGCGGATAGACCGCGATCAGCAGCGTCTGGGTCATCGGGTACAACGGCCCGGCCACCAGGCCCTGCAGCACCCGAAAGCCGATCAGCTCCGGCATCGAGGTCGAGATACCGCACAGAAACGAAGCGAGCACGAACAGAATCGTCGCCCAGAGAAACAGCTTCACCTCACCGAAACGTCGGCTCAGCCAACCGGTCAGCGGCAACGCGATGGCATTGCTCACCGCAAACGAAGTGATCACCCAGGTGCCCTGCTCCGAACTCACGCCGAGGTTGCCGGAAATCGTCGGCAACGCCACGTTGGCGATGGTGGTGTCGAGCACTTGCATGAAGGTCGCCAGCGACAGGCCAATGGTGCTGAGCAGCAGGCTGGGCGGCGTGAAAGACGCGTTATTGCTCATCGCGAATCCTTTGAGACCTGATAGGCGCTGCGCCCGTTAAAGACACAGCTGGACCCTTGTGGGAGCGGGCTTGCTCCGGGCGGCGTTCCGACGAAGCGGTTTTCTATTCAACATCTCTATTGACTGAACCACCGCTTTCGTCGGAACGCCGCCCGGAGCAAGCCCGCTCCCACAGGGTCGGTGTCAGCGTTGGGCGGTTTTGCTGACCGCTGCGCTGTTGTCGTGGATCAATTGCGTGATCATCGCGTCGGCCTCGGCCAACTGACGGTCGTAGACGCTGGTGCTGAACGAAGCCTTTTGCGGCGGCTGTTGCGCCAGCACCGGGCCGCTCTGGTCGCGCAGGTTCACATCGACCTGAGTGGACAGACCAACGCGCAACGGGTGTTTGGCCAGTTGTTCGGCGTTGATGTGGATCCGCACCGGTACGCGCTGCACGATCTTGATCCAGTTACCGGTGGCGTTCTGCGCCGGCAGCAGGGCAAACGCGCTGCCGGTGCCGGCGCCGAGGCTGTCGATGGTGCCGCTGAACTTCACGTCGCTGCCGTAGAGGTCGGCCTGGATATCGACCGGCTGGCCGATACGCATGTCGCGCAGCTGGGTTTCCTTGAAGTTGGCGTCGATCCACAGCTGATCCAGCGGAATCACCGCCATCAGCGCGGTGCCCGGCTGAACCCGTTGACCCAGTTGCACAGAGCGCTTGGCGACGTAACCGGTCACCGGTGCAATCAAGGTGCTGCGGGAATTGTTCAGGTACGCCTGACGCAATTGCGCGGCGGCCGCCATCACGTCCGGGTGCGACGACACCACAGTGTCATCCACCAGGGCGCTGGTGGTTTTCAGTTGCTGCTTCGCATTGGCGAGGGCGTTTTGCGCCGAGGTCAGGTCATCGCGAGCGTGGGACAGTTCCTCCTGGGAAATCGCCCCGCCAGCGGCGAGATTTTTCCGGCGATTGAAGTTGTCCTGGGCCTTTTGCACTTCCGCCTGCTGGGCGTTGACCTGGGCTTTCATGCCGTCGACATTGCTGTACAAACCGCGCACCTGACGCACGGTGCGGGCCAGATTGGCCTGGGCACTTTGCAGGCCGACCTGTGCGTCGTTCGGGTCGAAGTTGATCAGCACCTGGCCTTCATGGACCAGGTCGCCATCGTCGGCGCCAATGCTGACCACGGTGCCGGTGACCAGCGGCGTGATTTCCACCACGTTACCGTTCACATAAGCGTCGTCGGTGCTCTCGTTCCAGCGCCCGTAGAATTCGTGATAACCCCAGACGCCGACACCGGCGAGGATCACCACGATAGCCAGAACGACCAGCATGACCTTGCGTTTGCGCGGGTTACCGGTGTCTTGCGCGTTGCCAGGGGTTTGGGTGTTTTCTGCAGTGGCCATGACCATTACCTTGAATTAGTTGTGCTGCGTGGCTGGGGATGCGTTGGCCGCGGTCAGGGTTTCGCCCTGAAAACCGCCGCCCAGCGCTTGCATCAGTTGGATCGACAGATCGATCTGCTCGGCATTCAGGTTGGCCAGCTGACGCTGGGCCTGGAGCAATTGCTGCTCGATGCTGAGCACGTCCAGGTAGTTGCCGATGCCGGAGCCGTAACGCTGGACCACGGTGTTGTAAGAATCCTGGGCAATGTCGGTGGCGTGCTGTTGAGCACCGATTTGCCGGCCGATATCGCGCAACTGGTTGATGGTGTCGCTGACATCACCCAGCGCTCTCACCAGGCTTTTGTTGTACTGCGCCACCGCGAGGTCGTAATCGGCGTCGCGGGAATCGAGGTCGGCGCGCAGTCGGCCGCCGTCGAAAATCGGCACCGAGATCGTCGGCGCGATGTTGAAGAAACGACTGGCGGAACCGAACATCGCGTCGCCCAGCAACGATTCGGCACCGGCCGCCGCGCTAAGGTTGAGGTTGGGATAGAAGCGGGTTTTGCTGGCGTCGATGTTCTTGCTCGCGGCCTCGACCCGCCAGCGTGCGGCAACCAGATCCGGGCGACGACCGAGCAACTCGGCGGGCAGGACCGACGGCAACGCGACAGCGCTGGCCTGAAGGATCTTCGGCCGGGCGATGTCGTTGCCACGATCCGGACCTTTGCCGAGCAACACCGCCAAGGCGATTTTCGCGCTTTGCAGGCGTTTCTCAGCGTCGATCAGGCTGGCTTCGGACGTGGCTTCGAGGCTTTCGGTTTGCTGGAACTGGTACTGACTGTCAATGCCGGAGCTCAGGCGACGCTGGCTCAGGTCGAGCATTTGTTTGGTGCGCTTGAGGTCTTCCTGGGCCAGGTCATGGACGATATGCGCCTGCCCCAGATCGCTATAAGCGCGGGCAACGTCGGCGGACAATGTCAGTTGCGCCGCTTGCTGATCGACTTCGGCAGCGCGGGCCTGGCCCAACGCAGCTTCCCAGGCGTCACGCTGACCGCCCCAAAGGTCGAAGTTGTAATTGAAACTGGCACCGATGTTGCGCACGGTGGAGTACGCATCGCCCTCGCCTCGCGGGTCTTGATCACGCGCCAGCCGCGAACGGCTGACGCCGGCGCTGGCATCGAGGGTCGGCATCCGCGCGGCGTCGGCGGCGTACGCAGCCGCACTGGCCTGATGGGCGCGGGCATCGGCGATCTGCATGTCGGGGCTGTCGTGCAGGGCTTCGCGAATCAGACCGTCGAGCTGTGGGTCGCCGAGGCTTTTCCACCAGTCGCTTTTCGGCCAGGCCGCGGGCGACAGGGTCACGCCACTGAGGGATTGCCCGGCCTTGAGGGTTTTCGCATCGAGGCTTTTGCCTTCGGTGGTCAGGCCGCTGTAGCTGGCGCAACCGGCCAGGGTCATGGCCGCCAGTACCAGGCTGAGGCCGGCACGCAAGGTTTTGCTGCTCATTTGTCACCTACCCGCAGCAGCGTGATCGAGTCACCCGCTGCCACCAACATTTTCTTCAGGATCCGCTCCAGGGTTTTCAACTCTTCCGGGGTGATCGCGCCGGCCAGTTCGTTCATGGCGTCGGCGCCGATTTCCGGCAGGCGATCGGTCAACTGCTGGCCTTGCTCAGTTAACACAAGCTGCACCTGACGGCGATCCGCCGCGGAACGCTGGCGGGCGAGAAAACCTTTCTGTTCCAGACGATCGAGCATGCGGGTCATCGAACCACTGTCGAGCGACAGGTGGCGGCACAGCTCGGCCGGGGTATCAACACCGAACTGAGCCATGATGATCAGCACTTTGAACTGCGCGGCGGTGATGCCGTGGGGTTCCATGTGCGTATCGATGATCCGGTCCTTGAGCAGCGCAGCGCGCCCGAGCAAGAGGCCGAGATGGCATGTGTGGAATTCGTCCGGAGTGAAATGTTTCATCTGACCACCAATTAGCTGCCTAGGCAGAGAATGTATGTCGAGATGTTACTGCCTAGGCAGCGAATGTCCAAGCATTAGTTAGCTAGCTTTTTATTTAATTGACAGAAGGTGATCTCCAGGCATGCGGTAATCCCTGCAGGAGCGGGTTTGCCCGCGATGGAGGCCAACGATGACGCGGGCTGCCTGGATGTGCGTGTTGTTCGGGCGCTTTTCGCGAGCAGGTTCGCTGTTCTGTGCAGAGGGCACCGCGCAAGGGATGCCGCGGCAGCCGCCCCGGCCATGGATGGCCGACGGCGGCGGGTTCACGGAGCAGGATCGGAGAGTGGAAACCCTGCCCAGACGAAGGGCCGGACGTCAGGGGCGAGGCCTGTTGGTTACCTTTGGGCCGCAAAGTGACCCGCCGTAAGCGAGGAAACCTTAGCGACCGTAACCGCAGGAATGGATATGTACACCAGCAAGAGCAGGGTCGGCTGCCTGGCCGCCATCGAGAAGGCTCACCCCCACGGGGTTCGCCTTTTCGGTGGGGGTCGGGTTACAACAACGGAATCGAATAACTCACGAACAATCGATTCTGGTCCTGATCACGTGCAACCTCGCTTCGGGATAAGCCGTTACGCCAGCCAAAGCCCACGTTCTTCAACGGACCACTTTGAATCACATAGTCCAGCGAGATATCGCGCTCCCACTCGCTCGCATCTTGTCCTCGGGCGGTTTTGATGTTGTCGCCTTTGAGGTACATGACCGACGCCTTCAACCCGGGAATACCCAATCCCGCAAAGTCGTAGGCGTATTGCGCGAAGGCCGTGCGCTCGCCGGCCTGGATGAAGGTCTGCACGGTTCGGTCGGTGTACAAGTAAAGACTGGCACCGCCCTCGCCTTTGCCGACCAGCCCACCCTGATTGAGTTGGGTGAAGTTACTGTCATCGGAAACACTTTGATAACCCGCCGTGATGGCATGGCCACCCAATGAATAGATGAACGCCGCACTCCAAGTGTCGTTATCGATTTCACCGGTTCCGCCCTTGGTGTAACCGCCAAGCTTGTAACCACTGGCGCGACCGGCAGCACTGCCGTTCTTGCCATCAGACGTGGTCTTGAAATAGCGCAAGTCTGTTTTCAGCGAGCCGTATTCACCCAGCGGCAAGACATGCAACAACCCGGCGAAGTGTTGCTGGTAATAATCTTCCAGGTTCGCATAGTAATACTGCGCAGTCAGGTCCTTGGTAAGTTTGTAATCACCACCGGCAAACATGAACTTGTTGCTTTCCTGGGTGCCCCCCGCGACTGCCAGGCCGGAACGGTCGCTGGAACCACGACCAGTGGCATGTTCCAGTTGGCCGGCAGTCAAGGTCAGGTTATCGAGTTCGTTGCTGGTGATCTGCCCTCCCTCGAAGGTTTGCGGCAGCAATCGACCGTCGTTCGCCACCAGAATCGGCAACTTCGGCTGCAAGGTGCCGTAGCGCAACTCGGTTTTGGAGAAGCGCGCCTTGGCCGTCGCACCGAGACGGCTCCATTGGTCAGCAGCCTCGGCGCCATCGCTGGGGATCATCGAACTGCCGACATGCCGCCCTTCGCCGCTGTCGAGGGTAATACCCAGCAAACCGATGGCATCCAGACCGAAGCCCACCGTTCCCTCGGTGAACCCCGACTGGTAGTTGAGCATGAATCCCTGACCCCACTCTTCGGTTTTCGACGGCGCGGCGGTCCCGTCACGGTTGTCGTTGTTGAAATAGAAATTACGCATATTCAAGCTGGCTTTGCTGTCATTAATGAAATCAGCAGACGCCAATGGGCTCAAGGCCATGCTCAAACCACCGGTCAAAACACTTAATACTTGAAACGGAACTTTCATCAGGGCGAACTCCAGCGCAGAAGCCATGTTCTGTGCGCAGTAAAAAAAAACAGCAGGAAGCAACCGACCAACTCAAGGATTGGCCAGTGCGGATAAGTCATCGTTGAACTAAACGTCGTGTAACTGCGTTAAGCGTCTGTCGTTAATATTTCCCCAGTTTTACAAAGACAGTCCCGGTGGTATCAGTCGATCAATCCATGAGCGTCATAAAACGGATAAGGCCCGGCGTATTCGCCGAACACGGCGGTGTGGGTTACCAGACCTTGTTGCGGATGCCAGCGATGCAACAGATACCCTGCCGGTTCCAGATTGAAATGGGCCGGCGCCGACTCCTGCAGGTCCAGCACGATCTGATGGGACGTGCCTGGACACACACAACTGAGCGTACCGCCGAAGCGGCGCTGCATCGGCCGATGCAAATGCCCGCAGAGCAAGCGCTCGATCTGCGGGTGTCGAGCGACGACCGCCTGCAGCGCGGCCACGTTGATAAAAGGCTCGCGGTCCATGTGGCCGATCCCGGTAATGAAGGGCGGATGGTGCAGAATCAACAGCGTCGGTGTATCGGGACGACGGGACAATTGCTCATCGAGCCACAGCAACTGGCTGTCCAGCACCTGACCGCCATGGCGACCCGGAATGGTCGAGTCCAGGCCGATCAGTCGCACCGGATGCTCCTCGACCACCCAATCGAGCGGCACATTGGCGTTGGTTGGCAGATAAGCATGATGGGGAAACGCGGCCAGTAAATGTTCGCGGTCATCATGATTGCCCGGCACCAGATAGAAAGGTATGTGCAACCGTGCCAGTTCCGCCCTGAGCACGGCGTACTCGTCCGGACGGCCAAAATCCACCAGATCGCCGCTGATCACCACGATGTCGGGGCGCGGCTGACTGGCATTCAAGTGTTCCACTGCACGACGCAACGCGCCCAGGCTATCGACTACACCGTAGGTCAGATTGTGATCGGCTTTAAGGTGCAGATCGCTGATCTGCGCAACAAGAAACGGACTGTTCAAAATAGAGGCTCTAAAAAAGACTTTACGAATGCAGGGTGAACAACACTTGGGGTTCGACGGACAGGGCAATCAGCGCGCCCGTGGCATGTACGACGTTCTCGGTGCTATCGACCAGCAACGGCTGCGCGCCCCCCACATCCACCAGCAAACGACTTTGCGCGCCCTGGAAAAACTGCCCGACCAGCCTTCCGCGCAGATGTCCACCGTCGTCCATCACCCGCAGATGCTCGGGTCGGCAATACACCGTCGTCGGCGCCTGGATGCCCTTCCACGGCAACTCCCCACCGCTGACCTTCAAGCCATGGGCCGTCGGTTCGATAACCGGGAACGCATTGAGGTTTCCGACAAAACTGGCGACAAAGGCATTGGCCGGCTGCTGGTAGATATCCCGCGGCGTGGCCAGTTGCGCGACGCGCCCGCGATCCATGACCAGGATTCGATCGCCCAGCGCCATGGCCTCGCCCTGGTCGTGGGTGACAAACACCGAAGTGATGCGCAGGCTGCGCAGCAGTTGGTCCAACTCGCTGCGCAGACGTTCACGCAACTGTGCATCCAGCGCCGCCAGCGGCTCGTCGAGCAGCAACACCCGCGGCCTGGGTGCAAGGGCGCGCGCCAATGCCACGCGTTGGCGCTGACCACCGGACAACTCATGAATGTGCCGTTGGCCGTGATCCTGCAATCCGACCAGTTCCAGCAACTCGGCGCAGCGCTTGTTGCGCTCGGCGGGCGACAGGCCGCGGATCTTCAGGCCGTAGATAATGTTGCCGGCCACATTCAGGTTCGGAAACAACGCATAGTTCTGGAACACCATGCCCACATCGCGACGCTCGATGGGCAGGCGGGTGACGTTGCTGTCGCCGAAGAACACTTGCCCGGTATCCGGGCGCTCAAAGCCGGCGATCATGCGCAGCGTGGTGGTTTTGCCACAACCGGACGGGCCGAGGATCACCAGGGTTTCCCCCGCCTCGATAGTCAGGTTCAGATTGTCTACTGCAACGGTGCCGTCAGTGAATGCCTTGCGGCAGCCCTGCAGGCGAATGGTGGTTCCACTCATCGACGCTCTCCACGAGAAAGACGGGCGCTGATGGCCTGCAACGCAATCAACAGCGGCACGATCATCAACAGAAATATCAGGGTGTAGGCGCTGGCCACTTCCAGCCGTGCCGAGGCGTAGCTGTCGGCCAGGCCCACCGGCAAGGTCTTGGTCATCGGCGTGTGGAGCATCCAGGTCAGGTTGAACTCACCCAGCGACAGGGTGACGACCATGAGCACACCCGCCAGTATCCCGGCTCGACAATTAGGAACCACGACACTGAAAAAGCGCTTGATCGGCCCCGCGCCGAGGCTGGCCGCCGCTTCCTCGAGCGTCGGCAATTGCTGGCGCTGCATCACCGCCATCACCGGGCGCACCAGAAACGGCAAGGTGAACAGCACGTGGCCCACGAGGATAAACAGCCAGCTGCGGCGCAATTCGCCGAACTGCCCATAGGTCAACAGCAAGGCCAAGGCGCTGGCCAGGCCCGGCATGGCCACCGGCAGGACCATCAGTTCCTCGAAGGCGCGACTGAATCGATTGTTCATCCGCACCAGAGCATACGCCGCAGGTACGCCTATCACGCAGACGCACACGGCGCAGGACACGGCCAATTGCAGCGACAACCAGACCGTCGGCGAGTAGGCCTGCCAGACCTGGACCAACCAGTCGAACGTCAGGCCGCCGGACACGCCCACGAAGTAATTACGCGTCAGCCCGGCCAGCAACGACAGCAACACCGGCACCAACATGAAGGCACAGACCAGCAGGGTAAAAACCAGCTGAGCGAAAAACAGTGTTGAGCGCTTCACAGAACCGTCCCCGATTGTCCGGCCAGCCGTCTCGCCAGCAACAACACCGCCCACGTGACGGCGCCAAGGATGACAGACAGCGCCGCAGCCACGGTGAAATTGGCGTAGTTGGTGAACACGTTATAGATCGCCACAGGCGTAACATTCAGCCGCGTGCCCAGGGTGAACGCGGTGCCGAACGCGCCCATCGACGTCGCGAAACAGATCGCGCCGCATGACACCAGCGCTGGCGCCAGCCCCGGTACGATCACATCGCACACCACCCGCCAATGCCCGGCCCCCAGCGAGCGTGCGGCTTCTTCCAGGCTGCGATCGAGGCTTTCGCAGGCCGCCATCACGGTCAGAATCACCCGCGGGATCGAGAAGTACAGATAGCCCAGAAACAACCCCATCAGCGAATAGGCGAAAACCCAGCGCTCACCAGCCAGCTCCATGCCCAGGGCGGCGAACAGGCCTTGCCGACCCGCCAGCAGAATCACCAGGAAGCCGACCACCACGCCGGGAAAGGCCAGCGGAAACGTCAGCAACGCGACCAGCGCCGAGCGGCCGAAAAACTGCTGCCGCGCCAGAAATACCCCGCTGATCCCCCCGACCAGCAACGCCGCGCCTGTAACCACCGCTGCCAGCACACAGGTCTGCGCCAGGCTGCCGAGGTATTGCGCGCTGTTCAGCACCTGCCAATAGCCGCTGTCGCCGCCGTCACGGTGCTGCCCGCCAAGCACCATCAACTGCGCCAGCGGCAGCAGCCAGAACGCGAGCAGCACCGCCGCGGCCGGGGCCAGCGCCCAGGCCGCAGTCGGTCGCAGGCGATGCAAAATATCGCGACGTGACGAAACACTCAGCGCATTGAACCGCACAGTGGTCACTTACTTGACCTCGTTCAGGTAACGAGCAGCGAAGGCTTCCTGCACCGCGGCCATTTTTTCGTAATCGACCACGCCCGCGCGGGCATAGTCGCTGTCAGGCAGGAACTGTGCGGCGACGTCAGCCGGCATCTTCATCTGGCGAACCGGACGCAGGTACGCCTTGGCCCACAATGCCTGGCCCTCATCAGAGAGGACGAAATCCAGAACCTTCTCGGCGTTGGCGCGATGCGGCGCATTGCCCACCAGACTCATCACGTAAGGCACGCTGACGCTGCCTTCCTGAGGGATCACGAAAGCGACGTTGGCCTTGTCCTTGTAGCGCGCCCGGTAAGCGTTGAAGTCATAGTCGACCAGGATCGGCAGCTCGCCGGACAGCACCCGTGCGTACGCGGTCTGCTTCGGCACGATGGGGGCGTTTTTCGCCAGTTTGCGGAAGTAATCGATGGCCGGCGCGAAGTTATCCAGATCCCCGCCCATGGCCCGGTTGATTGCCACCGCCGAGACGTAGCCGACGAAGGCGCTGGATGGATCGAGGTAACCGACCATGCCTTTGTACTCGGGCTTGAGCAGGTCGGCCCAGCTCTGTGGAACCGGCAAGCCGCCCAGCGCGTCGACATTGACCATGATCCCGAGAGTGCCGGAATGAATCGCGAACCAGTGCCCCTGCGGGTCCTTCAACCCGGTCGGGATCTGATCCCAGCCTTTGGGCTTGTAAGTCCCGACGACCCCGGCCTTCTGTGCCTGCAAACCGAACGTCACGCCGTAATACACCACGTCAGCCACCGGCGCCGCCTGCTCGGCCACCAACTGCGCCAGGGCCTGGCCGGAGTTCTTGTTGTCAAGTGGCACTTGCACGCCGGTGCTGTCGGCAATCGCCTTGAGCTGGGTGCCCCAGTCCGCCCATTCCGGTGGGCAGTTGTAGCAAATCGCGGTTTCAGCAGCCTGGGCCAGACTGGCTGCCGCGCACAGGCCTAACGCCGCCAGGGTTTTAGTGAAGCGGATCATCGAGCGACTCCTCGTAGGGTTGAGTACTTTCACCCGGCCGGACATGGCAGGGCAGACAATGGGAAACCGGATCGGCACCGGCAATTTGCGCCAGCAACTGCTCTATCACGGTGCTTGCCAGGGTGGCGATCGGCTGTACCACCGTGCACAGCGTGGGATGCATTTGCGTGCCCAGAGCGATGCCATCAAAACCGATCACTGACAGTTGCCCCGGCACGCTCCAGCCGTGCCGACGCAGTTCGGCGATCAGGCTGATCGCCAACAGATCGTTGGAGCAGACCAGCGCACTGGGCGCCTGCGGTCCGGACAAATAGGGTTCCAGCGCTGCGAAATCGGCCTGGGTATGGGCAGGCATTTCAATCACCGGCAGGCTGTCCTGGCCGTGCGCTGCCATCGCCTCGCAATAACCGGCGTAACGCAACCGTGCGCGGTCCGACTGCAACGCCGGACCGGCGACCATGCCGATCCGTCGATGCCCCGCGTCCAGCAGGTAACGCGTGGCCAGGGCCATCCCGGCACGGTTATCCACCGATACGGCGCTGTAATCCGGATTGCCCGGCTGGTGATAGGCCAGCACGAAAGGCGTGTCTTCGCTGGCGAGGCTTTGCAGCACGCGATTGCTCTCGGCATCCGTGACCGTCAACACCAGCCCGTCGACCCGCTGGCGCAATAATTCTTCGACCACGACGCTTTCGCGCTCGCTGTCGTAGTCGGTGGTCGCCAGCAACAAGTTGTAGCCACGCAAGCGCGCCGCCTGCTCCATGGCCTGGAACTGTTCGGCGAACACCGGGTTAAGCAGATTGGGTACCACCACACCGATCAGGTTGGTGGTTTGCAGGCGCAGTTGGCGGCCGAGACGATTGGGACGGAAACCCAATTCGCGAGCAGCGGCAAACACCTGTTCGCGGGTCGCCGGGCGCACCACTTCAGGGGAGGCAAAGGTCCGCGCGGCGGTGGCCCGCGAGACACCGGCCAGTCGTGCAACTTCTTTTAAATCGGTCATTGTCACTCGCTTGAGATCGATCTCATTGGCGAGGACATTACTCAGCGAACATGGCGTTCACGCGATAAAATAGTGACATTTTGATGTCAGGCGAACCACGACGCTACATTGGACGCCGCGGTCTGATTGACGAAACGGGGTCTAGAAATCCCGCTTGTAGAAGATATCCAGCGAACTGGCCACGCCACCCGCCGCTTCGAGGTAAACCTTCTTGCTCAGCTTGTAGCGCAAGGCAATGGTGTTGGCCGGCTCGAACACGCCTACGCCATAACGCAGGCTGAGCTTCTCGGAGATATTGCCGCTGGCGACCACGCTGGTCGTGTTGCCGCTGCCTTCGGTATCGAGCTGGAAATCCTGAATCCCCAGATTGCTGGCCAGTTTGCCGGTCAACCCGGAACTGCCCATCAAACCCAGACCGAGCGCGGCCTGCGCCAGCATGTTGTTGTCTTCACCGGTGGTGCTCAGCGGACGCCCCAGCACCAGATAGGACAAGGCCTGTTCCTGACTCATCGCCGGTTCGGAGAAAATCTGCGTGGTCGGCTGCTCGGCGCTGCCGCTCAGGCGAATACCGGCGATGACGTCGTCGGTCTGGCGAATCGCCTCGATGTCCAGATACGGCTGATCGATCGGGCCGGCAAACAGCAAGCGCGCCCGGCGCACCGTCAACCGCTGGCCGTAGGCGCGATAACGCCCGTCGTTGAGCCAGAGCTCGCCGCGGGTGTCCATGTTGTCGCCGATGTGCACATGCCCTTGCAGGTTGGCGGTAAGGCCAAATCCGGCAAAGCTCAGTTTGTCCTCGCCGACCGCCACATCGATGTCCATTTTCATCGCCAGCGGCGGTTTGCCCTCTTCGGTTTGCTGACCGATGATCACTGTGTCATCGGACACTTTGACCGTCGATGGCGGCAACTCGCGCACAGTGATTTCACCCCGCGGCACCAGCACTTTGCCGGCGATGGCCAGCTCGTCGCCCTTCATCGAGATCTTCAGGTCCGGCGCCACTTCAAGCTTGGCGTACGGCTCGACCGTGACCGGCAATTGCGTGCCCTTGAGCGCCAGATCCACCACCAGTGCCTGACCCCAGCCGATATTGCCGTTCAGGCTGCCCTGCCCGCTCTTGCCGCTTTTCCAGCCACCGTTCAATTGCACGGTTTCGCCGGCGATCACCGCTTGAAGCTGCAAGGCTTCAATATCCATCGGCAGCTCGGGCCCGGAGATTTCACCCTCGCTGAGCAGCAGGTTGCCGTTTACCAGAGGCGCCATCAGCGTGCCCGCGATCGTGCCGCTGCCATTCAGGCGCCCGCTCAGTTTCTCGACCATCGGCACAAACGGTCGCGCCACGGACAAGTCGAGGCCATTGAGACGGAACGCGCCGGTCAGCGGTTTGTTCTTTGCCAGCGGATTGATCTGCGCCTGCACACTCAACTCGCCGAGCTTGCCGCCGACGAAACTGAGGTCGGTGTCGATGCGCTTGGGCGTGAGTTTGCTGGTGAGTTTCAGGGTCTGGTACGGAAAGTCCAGCCACTGATCCTTGTCCTTGATGCGCAAGGTGCCACCGCTGGCATCGAGGCTGATCTGGCCGTTCGGGCCGCTGGCCGGCAGGTCCAGTTGCAGGTCGGCGTTGAGCCGGCCCTTCCAGGCGAAATCCTTTGGCAACCACTGCGCCAGGCTGTCGATCGGGAATTGCTTGAGGTGGTAACGCAGCTTCGGCTCCGGCATCAGGCGCTGGTCTTCACCGCACAGACTGGCCGGCCCGGACGTCCAGCAATGGGCGCCGAAGTTGATTTTGCCGTCCGCCAGCCGTTCGAGTTTCGCCGGCCCCTGCAGCTTCCAGTCCTGACCGCCGGCCTGGATACCGCCATTGGCCAGGCGACCACGCCAGTTGCCTTTGTCCAGATTACCGTCGAAGCCAAGGGCCAGTTTCAGCTGCGGACCTTGCAGATCGAGCGTCAGCTTCTGGTTTTTGATATCCCCGCTGCCGCTGGCGGTCAGCGTCCCCAGTGACGTATCGCCGGCCTGAATGCCGCTGCCCTTGAGGTCGATTTTCGCCCGTTGCGCGCTGTCGAGGGTGGCGTCGAGGTTCAGGCTTTGCAGGCGATTGTCTTCGAAGGCCAATTGCGTGCCCTGCAACCCGAGCTTGCCTTGCGGCGCCTTGAGCGTGCCGGCGACATCGACGCGGCCGTTGAGTTGACCACGCAGTTGCGGCCAGAGCTGGGCCAGGCGCGACAGCTTGACGTCGATCTGGCCGGTGAGTTTCTGTTGCAGGCTGCCCTTGCCGGTGATGCTGTTATCGCCCAGGCGGATTTGCAGCGCGCTGAGGCTCCATAGCTCACCGGCGCCATCGGCCTTGGCTTGCAGAATGGCCGGCTGGCCACGCAACTTGCCCTTCAGGTCGAGGTCTGCGTTCAGGCTGAGTTTTTCATTCTTCATTTCGCCTTTGCTGCGCAACGGTCCGGCCAGGGTGCCCGGCAATTCCGCGACCCAATACGCCGGATTGATCGCGGAGAGGTCGAGCGCGGTGTCCCAGGCAATGCCATCGGCAAATTGCAGGTTCAGGTGCCCATCGGCCTTGCCCTGCCCGGCTTCGAGCTGGATTTGTTGCAGGTAGATTTTCGTCAGGTCACCGGCGAACGGGCTGCTCAGGTTGAACGCCCCGGCCGGGCCATCCAGCGCAGCCTTGAAGTTGCCGAGGTATTTGCCGTCGGTGTAAGAGACTTCGCCGTTGAAGCTGCGCAACGCCACTTCAGGTTCGTCGATCAGCGGATAAAGCCGATGCCAGGGGAAATCCAGCCAGTCGATTTTCGCCGTGGCGTTCAGGCCTTTGCTCCAGTCCAGTACGCCGGTGAGCTTGAGGCTTTGCTTGTCGTTGGCGGTCAGGTCCAGCGCGGCGATCTGCGCGCCGTTGGCGTCGACCTTGCCTTGCAGCGACAACGCGACCGGGCCTTGCTCGGCGGGCAACGTGGCGTTGCCGCGCAACTGGTAGCCGTTTTTCAGGTCGCCGTCGCCGGTGAGCTCAACCTGATTGAGTTGCAGCGTATCCGGCAGATCGGCGCTCGGTTTGAAGCCATCAGCGGTGATCCGCACCTTGGCTGGCAGGTTGTCCACCAGCGGCTGAAACTCGCCGGTCAGTTGGCCGTTCAGGTAACCGCTGCTGTCGGCTTTCAGGTGCAGGGTTTTCAGCAGGTCGCCGTCAATCTTCAGGGCTAGCGCCCAAGGCTCGGGGGCCGGCAGGGTCAGTTTGCCCTCGGCCTCGAGCGGCCAGTTGCCGCCGGGTTGCAGCACACCGGACAGGTTCAGGCTCAGGGCGTCGCGTTGCAGTTGCACGGCGTCGATCTGCAACCCTTGTTCGGTCCAGTGCGCCGCCAGTTGCAAGCCTTTGAGTTCTTCGCTGCCGTTGTACAGCAGACTGCCGATCTGCACGTCGCCCAGCTCGATCGCCAATGGCAACTTCAGGTCCGGCAGACTGATCGGGCCGCTGCTGTCTTCTTCGGTGCCCGGCGGAAATTGCAGGCTGACCTGATCGGCTTTCAACTGCTCGATACACAATGTCATGCGCGTCAGGCACAACGGCGACCAGGCGAAAATCACTTTATCCAGCTCAACCCGGCTGGTGTCGTGCTGCCAAACCACATGGTCGGCGCTCCACTGCCCGCCCAGACGTCCCTGGAAATTTTCGACGTTCAGCCCCGGCACAAACCCGAGCGCCCAGCGGCTGCCGGTCGCCGTGCCCAGCACCGTGGTCACGGTCAGCAGCACCAGCATCAGCAGCGCCAGAGTCGCCAGCAGCGTTACTTTCAAACCACGCTTCACAGCTCAGGCCCCATGGAAAAGTGCAGTCGAATGCCGCCGTCGTCGTCCATCGCGTGGGCCAGGTCGAGGCGAATCGGCCCCACCGGTGATACCCAGCGCACGCCGATACCGACGCCAGTCTTGAGGTCGGGCAGTTCGAGTTTGTTGAAGGAGTTGCCCTGGTCAATGAAGGTCGCGACCCGCCATTTTTCGGCGATGGAATATTGATACTCGACGCTGCCGGCAATCATGTAGCGGCCACCGATGCGGTCACCGTCGGAGTTTTCCGGGGACAGGCTCTGATAGTCGTAACCGCGCACGCTCTGATCGCCACCGGCAAAGAAGCGCAGCGACGGCGGCACCGATTTGTAGCCGTTGGTGGCGCTGCCGCCCACCTGCACCCGACCGAGGAAGCGGTGTTTATCGAACACCGTGGTCAAGCCTTTTACCAACGCCGTGCCGTACAGCAGGTTGGTATCGGAACCCAACCCTTCCTTGGCGACTTTGGTTTCGAATTGCAGGCGATAGCCGTTGTGCGGATCGATGCGGTTGTCGCTTTTAAGGTACGAATAGCTGACGCCGGGCATCAGTAGAGTGCTGAGCCCCGAGTCGTCGCCGAGTCGGTATTCCTCACGCTGCCATTTCAGTGACACCACCCGCTGCCAGCCGCTGGGCAACTTGCTGTGCCACTCGGGACCGAGGGTCAGCAACTTGCTCAGGCTGTCCTTGTCGGCAATTTCTTCACTTTGATAGCCGCCGGCGAAGCGCAGCTTGTCGGTCAACGGCGGGTCGAGCGGAATGTCGTAGAACAGCCCGACGTTCTGCCGTGGCGCCGAGACTTCGGTTTCCCAGCCATAGCTGTGGCCTTGGGGGTTGACCCAGTGCCGGGTCCAGTTGGCCTTGACCCGAGGGCCGACGTCGGTGGAAAAACCCAGACCGAGACCCATCGTCCGTGGCTTTCGGGTTTCGAGTTTGACGTCCACCGGGATCACGTCGTTCTTGGACGCCGTTGGCGCAGCATCAACGCGCACGCCTTCGAAATAACCGCTCGATTGCAGATTCTGATTCAGCTCGGCAATCAGTTCGGAGTCATAAGGCGCACCCGCCTTGAACGGCACCATGCGTTGCAGCAGCTCTTCGTCGAACGGCGTATCGCCTTCGAAACTGACTTTGCCAAGGGCATAACGCGGGCCGCTTTCATAGATCAGTTCGATGTCCGCAACACCCGCTCGCGGATCGACCGAGAGCTTCTGTCGAGTGAAGTAGCCACTGAAAAAGCCGAAACGCGAAGCCTGGTTCTGGATCAGCCGCTTGGCGTCTTCGTAGCGCCCATGATTGAGCACCGCGCCGGTTTTCAGCGCGTCGCTTTTCGGTACACGAAAGGATTTGAGGGAAGCGGCCGGGCCGTCTATGCGAATAGTGACGTTGCGCAAATGCACCGGCTCGCCGGGATCGATGTTCATGACCAGGCGTGGCGTCTTGCCGCCCTTCACGTCCGTGTCGATCTGCGGCTGGTAATAACCCAGGGCCTGGGCGGCCTTGCGCGCCTGTTCTTCGGCGCCACGACTGAAGCGCAACAAGGCTTCTTCATCACGATCGCCGAGGCTGCCGATATAGCCTTCTATATTGGCTTTCAGTTCGTCGTTGGACGGTTTGATCCGCACATCCAATTCACTTTGCGCCAGCGCCGCGCAGCTGGTAATCAGCATCAGCACGCCGCTGGTAATTCTTCCTGGAAACTTCATAGGCGCGGATGCTATCACGAGCTTGGGAGCGTGATAGAGCCTCGCGTCCCGCAAAAGTTCTGCCGTTTAAGCCGAGGCGGTTTGCAACACCTGCGGATTGGCGTGGAAAAACACGTGCTCGCGGATCGGTCCTACGGCGACCTCACCGATTTCTTCATAGCCCTGACGCTTGTAGAACTCCAGATAACGCGGATTCCCGGTATCCAGCACCACCCCTTCCGAGTGCTCATCGACCGCACACCAGTTATGCACCGCTTGCAACAACTGCTCGCCGAAGTGCTTGCCCTGGAATTGCGGATGAATCCCCAGCAACGGCAGCAAGTGCACCGAGTCGGACGGCACGCACGCCATCACCGCATCGTGGTACTCAAGGTAGCGGCGCGTGCAGCGAAACCCGGTGCTGAGCACCATCCGCAGGCGCCAGGCCCAGCTTTCGGTAATGCCCAGGCGTCGTTGCGGCGGCGCGATCAGGGCGATGCCGATCAAGCGGTCGTTGACCAGCAGGCCGATGGCCGGCAAATCCTGCACAAAGTGTTGCTTGACCAGTTCGCGCACGGTGGCGCGGACCCGCTGTTCATAGCCGGGGCGCTCGGCTTCGAAGAGGTAGCCGAAGGTCGGTTCGTGCCGGTAAGCCTGGTACAACAGGGAACGGGCTTCGCGGGAATAGCCGCTGTCGAGCATGTGGATATCGGCGATGGCGGTCGAGGTTTCGGGCATAACGGTAGATCTCCCCGGGGCGCAGGTCAGATGACTGCACTCTTATTGGTACGAGCCTATAAGCGTCGGCACAGTTCCTTGCTGATCCGAAATCAGTATCGGGGCCTAAGCCGTCTTCGCGAGCAAGTCGGATCGCCGCACCGCCGCTCCCACAAGTTATAGACCAGTCACAAAAACTTCGGTGTGACATCAATCAATGTGGGAGCGGCGGTGCGGCGATCCGACTTGCTCGCGAAGAGGCCGGCACTGCCAGTAGAGATCTGACAGAACACAGTAATTCGCCCCACCCCACCCTAGCCCCAATCCCACAGGTCAGCTAGCATCGCCCTTTTGCCAGGACTGCCGACCATGAAGATCGTCTCCTTCAACATCAACGGGCTGCGCGCTCGCCCCCATCAGCTGGCGGCGCTGATCGAAAAGCATCAACCCGACGTCATCGGCCTGCAGGAAACCAAGGTGCATGACGACCAGTTCCCGCTGGCAGAGGTTCAGGCGCTGGGCTATCACGTGTATTTCCACGGGCAAAAGGGTCACTACGGTGTTGCCCTGCTCTCTCGCCAGGAACCGCTGGCGCTGCACAAAGGTTTCGCCACCGATGAAGAAGACGCTCAGCGCCGCTTCATCTGGGGCTCCTTCGCCGACGCCAATGGCGTGCCGGTGACCATCATGAACGGCTATTTCCCACAGGGCGAAAGCCGCGACCATCCGACCAAATTCCCGGCCAAGGAACGTTTCTACAACGATCTGCAGCACTTGCTGGAAAGCCAGTTCAACAACGAACAGCCGCTGGTGGTGATGGGCGACGTGAACATTTCCCCGGAAGACTGCGACATCGGCATCGGCCCGGACAACATGAAACGCTGGCTGAAAACCGGAAAATGCAGCTTCCTCCCGGAAGAACGCGAGTGGATGGCCCGCCTGAAGAACTGGGGCCTGGTGGACAGCTTCCGTCACCTGAACCCGGATGTGTCCGACCGTTTCAGCTGGTTCGACTACCGCAGCCGCGGTTTTGAAGATGAACCCAAGCGCGGGCTGCGAATCGACGTGATCATGGCGTCCCACGGCTTGTTGCCACGGGTGAAGGATGCCGGCGTGGATTACGAACTGCGCGGGATGGAAAAACCTTCGGACCATGCGCCGATCTGGCTTGAGTTGAGCTAACAAGCAAAAGATCGCAGCCTGCGGCAGCTCCTACGGGGAAATGCATTCCAAAGTTGGAGCTGCCGCAGGCTGCGATCTTTTTATCTGTCATCTTTCGGAAACCTAACTGACTTAATCTCCCGGCACTTTCTTTGGCTTTACAAGGTGCCGGCATGACGCTGCGCGTTTTATTCCTGTTAATGCTGTGCGCCGGGCTGCCAGTCACCGTATCGGCCAGTGACTTGCCGACGCCCAAACAGGGGCCGGTGCTGCGCATCCAGGGTTCCAACACCATAGGCGCGGCATTGGGTCCGGCGCTGGTCGAGGGTTTGATGCGCGAGCAAGGCTTGCTCAAGGTCCACAGCGAAGCGCCGGACACCGCCAACGAATTGCGCGTAGTCGGCGAAACCGCACAGGGGCGCAGGGTCGAGGTGGAAGTCGCGGCCCACGGCTCCAGCACCGGCTTCAACGCGCTGAAAAATGCCACTGCGGACCTTGCCGCCTCTTCGCGCCCGATCAAAGACAGCGAACTGCTGGCCCTGCAATCCCTCGGCGATCTGAAGAGTCCCGGCGCCGAGCAGGTCATCGCCATCGACGGCCTGGCAATCATCCTTCATCCGCAAAACCCGCTGAATCAACTCGACACCGAGCAACTGGCGCGCATCTTCAGCGGCGAAGCCCGCACCTGGGAAGAACTCGGCGGCAGCGGCGGAGCCATTCACCTGTACGCGCGGGATGACCAATCGGGCACTTACGACACGTTTAAGGAAGTGGTCCTCAGCCGTCGTGGGAAAACGCTGAACAGCGCAGCGAAACGTTTCGAATCCAGCGAGCAATTGTCCGACGCCGTCAGCCTCGACCCGCAAGGCATCGGTTTCATCGGCCTGCCCTACGTGCGCCAGGCCAAAGCCGTGGCCATTGTCGATGGCCAGTCCCAAGCGATGTTGCCGCTCAACAGCCTGATCGCCACCGAAGACTATCCGCTGTCGCGCCGACTGTTCTTTTACCTGCCGCCCAATGGCAAAAATCCCTGGGCGGATGCTTTGGTGGCGTTCGCCCAAAGCAGCAAAGGCCAAGCCATCGTCGCGGCCAACGGGTTTATTGCCCAGACCGTCCAGGCCATGGCCGTCACACCGAATGCGCTGATGCCCGAGGGCTATCAGGCACTCAGCCGCCACGCCCAGCGCTTGACCGTGAATTTCCGTTTCGAAGAAGGCAGCGCGACACTGGATAACAAGGCCCGGCAGGACCTGACGCGGGTGCTCGATTACATCCGGCAGAACGAGAAGACCAACCGGCAGGTGACGCTGGTGGGGTTTGGCGATGCCAAAAGCGATCCGGCGCGGGCCGACCTGCTGTCGAAACTGCGGGCCATGGCGGTGCGGCGGGAGCTGGTGAAAAGCGGCGTGGTGTTTCGCGAGATTCGCGGCTTTGGCGCCGAGATGCCGGTGGCGGCCAACAGCGCGGATGAAGGGCGGATCAAGAATCGGCGGGTTGAGGTTTGGGTGTATTGACATCACGACACTTGGAATGTGTAACAACCCTGTGGCGAGCGAGCTTGCTCGCGCTTGAGTGCGCAGCACTCACAAAAATCTGCAATTCATGAAAGATTTTGGGGCCGCTTCGCGACCCAGCGGGAGCAAGCTCCCTCGCCACAGGGTATTGCAAAATCAGCCGAGCAATTTCTCAAGCTGCGCCGTGGTATCCACCGCGCCCAGCGTTTTAGCGGCATCCAGCGCAGACACGCCATTGGCATCCTTGGCTTTCGGATCGGCGCCTTTGCTGATCAGGTAATCGACGATCTCAACGCGGTTGAACATCGCCGCCATCATCAACGCCGTACGGCCATCGAACGACGAGCCTTCCACTTGCGCGCCACCTTCGACCAGCGCCTTGACCACGGCCAGGTCACCCTTGAACGCCGCGCCGGCAATCGGGCTCTGGCCGTTGTCGTTGCGGATCTCCGGGTCGGCCTTGTGCTCGAGCAGCACTTTCACGGTATCCACATGGCCGTGGTAAGCGGCCAGCATCAACAAGGTGTCACCCTTGTGGTTGCGCAGGTTCGGCGGCAGGCCTTTGGTCAGCAGCGCAGCCATCATGGCCGCATCGCCCTCGCGCGCCTTGTTGAAGACCTGTTCGGCAAACTCGGCGGCTTCTTCGGGGGTCATCTGGCGGCTTTGATCGGACATTGGAGACTCCACTCACAGTTATTCGCAAAGCCGACAGTTTCCCGAGCGGCCCCGACACTGTCACTTCTTTTTTCTCAAGGCAGGCCATAGCCACATTCAATAGCGGTACTTGCCACCGTGAATGTCCGCCAGCAATTGTTCAGTGACCTGCACGTAAGTCTCGGTTCCCGGCAACCAGGCGTAGATCGGATCATCTCCGGTTTTGCCAGGGTCGAAGGCTTCGTCCTTGAGCCGGGTCTTCTGGTATTTGAAGGTGCCGGTGGTCTCCATTTTCACTTTCACCCGCAAAAACAACGGCACCGCATACGCCGGCATGTGCTCGCGGGCGAAGGCCAGCAGTTCACTGAAATCCAGGGTCGCCAGGGATTCGGCAGGCGTGATCGCCGCCATTCCGGCGCGCCCATTGGTATTGCGCACTTCCACGCCATAGGCCACGGCTTCGGAAATGTTCGGGTGCTGCAGCAGGATGTTCTCGACCTCGGTGGTCGAGACGTTTTCACCCTTCCAGCGGTAGGTGTCACCGAGGCGATCGACGAATTGCGCGTGGCCAAACCCGATGTTGCGCAGCAGGTCGCCGGTGTTGAAGTAACGGTCGCCCTTTTCGAACACGTCGTGGAGCACGACTTTTTCGGTCTTCTGTGGATCGGTGTAGCCGTCCAGCGGCGCCTTGTCGTCGATCTTCGCCAGCAACAACCCCTGCTCGCCCTTGGCCACCTTGCGCATGAAACCCGTGGCGTCCCGCGTCGGCGCACCGCTGTCGTGGTCGTAGGCCGCCAGCTCCCAGGACATCAGGGAAAAACCGACGGTGTTGTCGAAGTTGAGGATGTTGGTAAAACCGATATTGCCGTCGCTGGCGGCGTACAACTCGCAGATGTGGTCCACGCCAAAGCGCGTCTTGAATTCGCGCCATGCGCCGGGACGCAGGCCATTGCCGATCATTTTCGTCACGCCGTGCTGGTTGTCGTCGACGCTCGGTGGCTGATCGACGAGGTAACGGCACAATTCGCCGACGTAACCGAGGGTGGTCGCGCGGTAGTTGCGCACATCGCTCCAGAACTGACTGGCGCTGAACTTGCGGCGAATGGCAAACCCCGACGCGCCGCTGATGGCCGAGCCCCAGCACACGCACAGCCCGGTGGCGTGATAAAGCGGCAAGGTGCAATAGACGATGTCCTCGGGGCGCATGTCCAGCGCGATCAAGCCGAAGCTCGCGGAGCTGCGCATCCAGCGACCATGCTTGAACACGCCGGCCTTGGGCAACCCCGTGGTGCCCGAGGTGTAGATGTAAAAACACGGGTCGTCGAGAAAAACCTGCTGGCTGCTGGCGGGGTTGTCGCTGGGGCTGTCCACCGTTGCCGACATCAGGTTGATGAAGCCGTCGGGCGCAATGCCCGGCTGGTTGTAAGTGTCTCGGTCGGCAACAAACCAGGTGCGCGCCGCGGCGATTGAAACCCGCTCGCGCACCGCCGAAAACGCCGGCACCAGCTCCTCACCGACGACGATCGCCGCCGGTGCCACCAGATTCAGGCTATGGGCCAGGGTATCGCGAGTCTGCGAGGTGTTGAGCAAGGCGCTGATTGCGCCGACCTTGGCCACCGCCAGGATCGTCACCAGCAATTCCGGGCGGTTCTCGATGAAGACTGCCACCACGTCGCCCTTGTGGATGCCTTGGGCAATCAAGTGATGGGCAATGCGGTTGGCCCACTGATTGACCTGCGAATAGCTGAGCTTCACGGCGCCCTGCAGCAATGCCGGCCCCTCGGGATTGCGCAGCGTTGCCTGCTCGAAGCTCCAGCCCAGGCCACACGGTTGGGTCGGATCCTTGACGTTGGCGGCCTTCATGCCCTTCACCACCCGCGGGATGGCCTTGGCTATCGTAGGCAGCTTGCGGAGCATCATACCCCAGGTGATCGTGTCGTTCGTCGTGCGGCTCATGGTGATTCCCGTGCGATTTTTTATTGTCGGGCGACGGTGATTGAGCCCGAAAATACGTCAACGGTTCTTGAGCTGTACACGCGGTTTTTGAAATGTTTTGTATCCGCACCGACAGCGTGATCGCCGCCGCCTGAATTGGTTCCATGCAATCGACGCGAACCTCGCAAAATGCAGGATGCACGATGGCCATTCATGCAGATTGCACGAAAACAAAAAACCGACAAAAAATTAACTTATTGATTTACAAGTACTTTTAAAAATATCGGTGCTGGCACAATCACTGCAACTACCTCTGCATGCTTGCCATTCAAGAGCTTACGGAGCTGATAGACATGAACCTGATACAAGAAAAATTTTCGTCCCTGTTCTCCAACTTCGAAGTCACCACCCAGCCTCGTCCGGACGGTGGCATTCTGCTGACCTTGCGCAGCACCGAAGGCAAAGTGTTCAAACGCTCGATTTCCTACCAGCAATTGCATGCCGGTGATCAGCTGTCGTGGGTGATCAGCGCCATCCGCCGTGACCTGGCTGAACAAGCCAGCGAACTGCCGCAGATTTCCATGCTGCAAAGCCAGCAGCGGTTTGCATTGCCGACTTATCATTCGGCATAAACCGTTTCAACGCCGCAAACAAACAGGCCGTGAAAGCTCTCGCTTCACGGCCTGAGTTGTTTTGACGGAACGCACATCGATGTAGGAGCCGGCTTGCTGGCGATGCGTCTATGAAACCGCCATCGCCAGCAAGCCGGCTCCTACAAGGGGTGTGTTTCGACAGTTAGAACGTTGAGGGATCGATCCGCGCAAAGCTGTCGACGGTCGCGTGCCCTGCCAACTCCCCGCCCTCTCTGGCCAGCCCACAGGTCGCCATACCCGCCGTGCGCGCCGCGTCCAGTTCCTCGACGATATCGGACAGAAACAGAATCTGCGCCGCTTCAAGGCCAATCGCCTGGGTAATGCGCTGGTAAGACTGCGCCTCACGCTTGGGGCCCGACGTGGTGTCGAAATAGCCACTGAACAGCGGCGACAAATCCCCCGCCTCCGAGCAGCCGAAAATCAGTTTCTGCGCCTGGATCGAACCGGAGGAATAAACAAACAGTTTGAACCCCTCCTGATGCCAGCGCTTCAATGCTTCGACGGCGTCCGGGTACACGTGACCTTTCAACTGCCCGGCCTGATAGCCCTGCGCCCATACCATGCCTTGCAAGGCCTTGAGCGGCGTGGCTTTGCGGTCTTCGGCGATCCAGCCCAGGAGGATCTCGATAACACGCTCGAAGTCCGCGCCCGGCTCATTGTTGTCCCGGCGAACGGCGGCCAGTTGCTCGGCGACATCGGTGCGCGTGGCGTGCTGGCGAACGAAGTCCGGCAGGTGTTTCGCGGCGTACGGAAACAGCACGTCGAATACAAAACTCACCGCGCTGGTGGTGCCTTCGATGTCGGTGAGAATCGCTTTGATCGGCATCGGCTCAGTCCTCCAGACGCGGGAAACGGCTGGCGATGTCTTCGCCGGTAAAATTCGCCACCCAGCCTTCAGGATTGTTGAACAGACGAATGGCGACGAAATGCGGATGCTCGCCCATGTCGAACCAATGCGGCGTGCCGGCCGGCACGGAGATGAGGTCGTTCTTCTCGCACAGCACGGCGTACACGTAATCGTCGATGTGCAGGGTGAACAAGCCACGACCGGCGACGAAAAACCGTACTTCGTCTTCGCCATGACGGTGTTCATCGAGGAACTTGGCGCGCAATTCGGCTTTTTGCGGATGGTCGCTGTTCAGGCTGATCACATCGACGGTGATGTAGCCCCGTTCGGTCATGAGTTTGTCGATTTGCTCCTGATACGCGGCGATCACCTCTTCCTGGCTGGCGCCCGGCAGGATTTTCGCGGCCGCTTGCCAACGGTCGAAGCGCACGCCCTGCTCGGCCAGGGTCGAGGCGATGTCTTCGAAATGGGTCAGCACCTTGTTCGGAATGTCAGGGCTTGAGACGTGGTAGACGGACAGGCTGCTCATCAGGGCAACTCCTTAACGGTTCAAGAGTGAGCGCGTCTTCAACTCGCACTCGAACAAAAATTCAAAGGCCTCGATCTGCCGCAGCGCATCGCTCATGCGCGCACCCCAGGTATAGAGGCCATGACCGCGGATCAGATAGCCGACGCAATCGGGATGGACTTCCAGCCAAGGCTGCACCTTGGCGGCGAGTCGTGCAATGTCCTGATCGTTGTCGAAAATCGGCACACGCACCCGGGATTCATGGGTGGAGACACCGCTGAAGGCTTTTTGCAGTTCGTAGTCTTCGAACTCGATGAAATCTTCAGGCGTCAGGCGCGACAGCACCGTGGCGTTCACCGAATGAGTGTGCAGCACCGCGCCGATTTCCGGGCGCCAGCTGTAGAGCTGGGTGTGCAGCAAGGTTTCGGCGGACGGTTTCTTGCCCGGCTCCAGGCTGTTGCCCGACAGATCCGTGGCCAGCACATCATCAAGGCCCAACTGGCCTTTGTGCTTGCCGGACACGGTCAGCAAGGCTTCGGTCGGCGACAGCCGGGTCGAATAGTTGCTGCTGGTGGCGGGCGACCAACCGCGGCCATACAGAAAACGCCCGGCGTCGATGATTTCCTGGGCGAGGTGTTCACGGGTAAGGCTCATGGCCTGTCCTCTTGCATACGTGTGGCAATGATAACGGCAGCGGCGAAGGCTGCGAGACTGGCAATACTAAAGGTGAACGTGGCCCCAAGGGCATTCCAGCTGTAGCCGGAGTACAACGCGCCCAGTGCGCCGCCGGTGCCGGCCAGCGCGGCATACAACGCCTGGCCCTGCCCTTGCTGGCGCGCACCGAAGCTACGTTGCACGAACTGGATGGCAGCCGCGTGAAAGCTGCCGAACGTCGCCGCGTGCAGCACCTGGGCAAACAGCAGCACCCAGACAAATTCGGCAAACGAACCCAGCAACAACCAGCGCAGCGCCGCCAGCAGGAAACTCGCCAGCAATACGCGGCGTACGGAGAAGCGCGCAAGAATCTTGCTCATGGCCAGAAACATCAAGACTTCGGCGACCACGCCGAGCGCCCAGAGCATGCCGATCAAGCCACGGCTGTAACCCAATCGCTCGAGGTGCAAGGTCAGAAAGGTGTAATACGGGCCGTGGCTCATCTGCATCAGCGCCACGCAACCATAGAACGCCAACACCCCGGGATTGCGCAATTGCTTGAGAAAGCCGTCACCGGCAATCCGTTCGCCCTGAACCGGCTGGGCATTTGGCACCCACAGGCTGCTGACCACGATCCCGGCCATGATCAGCACCAGCGCCACCGGGTAAATGTCGAGGCTGAGCCATTCGAACAACCGCCCCAGCGCCACCACGGTGATGATGAAACCGATGGAGCCCCACAAACGAATCTGACTGTAGCGCTGCGTCTGGCCCTTCAAATGCGCGAGCGTGATGACTTCGAACTGCGGCAACACCGCGTGCCAGAAAAACGCATGCAACGCCATGACCATCGCCAGCCAGGCGTAGGACTTGCTGACGAAAATCAGCGAAAACGTCAGCAACGTGCAGACCGCGCCGAAACGCACGATGGCCAGGCGTCGGCCGGTGTAGTCACCGAGCCAGCCCCAGATGTTCGGCGCGACACAACGCATCAGCATCGGGATCGCCACCAGCTCGCCGATGCGCGCACTGGAAAAACCCAGGTGATCGAAGTACAGCGCCAGAAACGGCGCTGTCGAACCGAGCAAGGCGAAATAGAACAGATAGAAACTGGAGAGCCGCCAGTATGGGAGCGCCGCCACGGTCATCAGGCCGCAGCGACTGAGAGGTCAGCCATTAAAGCTGACCCAGCACCGGCGTGCTCACGCGCACATCGGCATTCTGCCCACGGTGACGCAGCAGGTGATCCATCAGCACGATGGCCATCATCGCTTCGGCAATCGGCGTGGCGCGGATGCCGACACATGGATCGTGGCGGCCCTTGGTGATCACATCCACCGGGTTGCCATGGATATCGATGGAACGGCCCGGCGTGGTGATGCTCGATGTCGGCTTCAACGCCAGATGCGCAACGATCGGTTGACCGGATGAGATCCCGCCCAAAATGCCACCCGCGTTGTTGCTGAGAAAACCTTCCGGGGTCATTTCATCGCGATGTTCGGTGCCGCGCTGGGAAACACTGGCGAAACCGGCGCCGATTTCCACCCCCTTGACCGCGTTGATGCTCATCAGCGCATGGGCCAGTTCGGCGTCGAGGCGGTCGAAGATCGGCTCGCCGAGTCCTGGCATCACGCCTTCGGCGACCACGGTGATCTTTGCGCCGACCGAATCCTGGTCGCGGCGCAGCTGGTCCATATAGGCTTCCAGTTCTGGCACCTTGTCCGGATCAGGGCTGAAAAACGCGTTCTCTTCCACCGAATCCCAGGTCTTGAACGGGATTTCGATCGGGCCGAGCTGGCTCATGTAACCGCGAATGACGATGCCTTGGGTGGCCAGGTATTTCTTGGCAATCGCGCCGGCCGCCACGCGCATGGCGGTTTCCCGCGCCGAACTGCGACCGCCGCCGCGATAATCGCGTTCGCCGTACTTGTGGTGATAGGTATAGTCGGCGTGGGCCGGGCGGAACAGATCCTTGATCGCCGAATAGTCCTTGGACTTCTGGTCGGTGTTGCGGATCAACAGGCCGATCGAGCAACCAGTGGTGCGGCCTTCGAAAATGCCGGAGAGGATTTCGACCTCGTCCGCTTCCTGGCGCTGGGTGGTGTGGCGGCTGGTGCCGGGCTTGCGGCGGTCGAGGTCGCGCTGCAAATCCTCCAGGGAAATCTCCAGACCCGGCGGGCAGCCGTCGACAATGGCGACCAACGCCGGACCATGGCTTTCGCCTGCGGTGGTGACAGTGAACAGCTTGCCGTAGGTATTGCCGGACATGCAGGACGCTCCGTGAAATGAACCTGAATACGTAATGCGCGCCAGTATACGCAGGCTACCCAAGTAGTTCATCCTCGAACCTTATGGGTGCCCGCGAGTCGAACCGGCACCTTTGTGAATGATGGCGTGATGATGCTGCGAGTTTTAGCCTTGAGCCTTACCTTGTTTACCGGTTTTGTACAGGCCACCGTCCTGCAACGGCCGATCACCCTGGATACCGGCACCGGAGAGCTTTTCGGCTCGTTGTTGCTGCCAAAATCCGACAAACCCGTGCCGGTTGTCCTGATCATTTCCGGCTCCGGCCCTACGGATCGTGACGGCAATAACCCTGACGGCGGGCGCAACGACAGCCTCAAGCGCCTCGCCTGGGTGCTGGCCAAACACAACATCGCCAGCGTGCGTTATGACAAGCGCGGCGTGGCGGCGAGCCTTGCGGCGACCCCGGACGAACGCAATCTGTCGGTGGAGGCCTATGTGGCCGACGCCGAAGCCTGGGGCCGGAAGCTCAAAGCCGATCCGCGTTTCGGCCAACTGATTCTGCTGGGCCACAGCGAAGGCGCACTGATCGCCAGCCTCGCCGCGCCGAGCGTCGATGCCACGGCAGTGATTTCCATGTCCGGCAGCGCCCGCCCCATCGATCAAGTGTTGCGCCAACAGCTGAGCAATCGCCTGCCGCCACCGCTGATGTTGCGCAGCAACGAGCTGCTCGACAGCCTCAAGGCCGGGAAAACCGACGACAACGTGCCGCCGCAGTTGCAGGTGATCTTCCGCCCGAGCGTGCAGCCGTACCTGATTTCGCTGTTCCGCCAGGACCCGGCAGCGGCATTCGCCCAATTGAAGATGCCGGCGTTGATCATTCAGGGCAGCAACGACATTCAGGTCGGGGTCGATGACGCCAGGCTGCTCAAGGCCGCCAAACCCGACGCCGAACTGGCGTTGATCGACGGCATGAACCACGTCATGCGCATCGTGCCCAACGACGTCAAACGGCAATTGGCCTCCTATAAAGATCCGCAATTGCCGCTGGCGGCTGAGCTCGGCACTCGAATCCTCGGGTTTATTGACGGACTTCGCTCCAGTTAAGCTCTGTAGGGGGCGTTCTCAACTAGTTTTCACGCGAAAACTAGTTGAGAACGCCCCCTGGCCCTCCAGTCCTGAAAAAAACGGCCGATAAGCCTTTGTCGCCAGCACCAAGACTGGCGACAAGCTGAGCTTGGACAGGATCTCGCCGTTATGACTGATACCCCGACTTCACCCGACACCACCGCTGAAAAAGACGCACCGCCAGCGGTTGAGCTGCCGTGGGCGGACGTCCACGTCGAGCACCACAAGATGCTCCGTCTGGCGCCGTTGCAGACCGATCGCAACACCGGCGGGCGACCATTGCGCTTTGTTGAATTCGGCTATGCCGAACGCAACGACAAGCAGCGCAGCCTGTTGCGCATGACCATTTCGCTGCCCGGCCAGCGGGTGCGCAAGGAACAGAATCACCTCGACGTGTGGGTCGATCACGCCACCAAACGCGTGCATTTCGGGCCGGACAGCGGTTTGCAGATCGAACCGATGAACCGTGGCATCGGGCGCTATATGGCAGCCCAGGGCATTAGCTGGGCTAAAAAGCGCTGGCCTGGCTACACCGTCGACGGCACGGACCTGAACAATAAGGATGCGCTGAACGAAGACACGCGCCTGCGCCGCGATCGTTTTCTGAAAGCGCATGGTTTTGAGGTGGCGTATGCCGATGCCCAGCATTTGAAGGGCAGCGTCAAAGAGGTGCAGGTCGGCGACCTGCTGGCCGACTGGAACAGCGAGAAACTGCAACAGGTTGAAATTCTCGAAGCGGCGCAGATGCTCCAGCAGGCCGAGCAGAATCTGGCCGAGCAGGAAGTAAAACTGAAGAAGCACGAGGAAAAGGTCAGCAAGTACAAACGTGAAGACGCGGGGCTGCGTTTCACCATTACGTGCCTGGTGGCGTTTGCGGTGTTTCAGGCGGGGCTGTTGATCTGGATTGCAACGCACCGTTGAAGGCTTGAGACCGCGGCGCGACCATTCGCGAGCAAGCCCGCTCCCACAGGGGATGTGTGAACAACGCAAATCCTGTGTGGAAGCGGGCTTACTCGCGAAGCTTTAGACGATTAAACGCGGGACGCGAACAACGCCTGATGCTCCCGGCACTGCTGCGCCGTCAACATGAACACGCCATGCCCGCCGCGCTCGAAATCGAGCCAGGCGAAATCGACTTCCGGGTACAACGCGTCAACGTGAACCTGGCTGTTGCCCACTTCGACAATCAACAAGCCCTTCTCGGTCAGATGATCCGCCGCTTCGGCCAGCATGCGGCGCACCAGGTTCAAGCCATCGTCGCCACAGGCCAGGCCCAACTCGGGTTCGTGCTGGTACTCCTGCGGCATGTCGGCGAAATCTTCCGCATCGACGTAAGGCGGGTTCGACACGATCAGGTCGAAACGCTGCCCTGGCAAACCGTCGAAACCATCGCCCTGAACCGTGTACACACGCTCATCGACGCCATGACGCTCGATATTCTTGTTGGCCACTTCCAGCGCTTCGAACGACAGGTCGGCCAGCACCACTTCGGCGTTCTGGAACTCATAGGCACAGGCAATACCAATGCAGCCGGAGCCGGTGCACAGGTCGAGAATGCGCGCCGGTTCGGCGCCGAGCCACGGTTCGAAACGCTTTTCGATCAGCTCGCCAATCGGTGAACGCGGGATCAACACACGCTCGTCGACAATGAACGACATGCCGCAGAACCAGGCCTCGCCCAGCAAGTAAGCGGTCGGGATGCGTTCTTCGATACGGCGCTTGAGCATGCGCTGCAGTTTGACGACCTCGTCCTCTTCGAGGTTGCAGTCGAGGTAACTGTCAGCAATTTCCCACGGCAGGTGCAGCGCGCCCAACACCAGTTGACGGGCTTCGTCCCAGGCGTTGTCGGTCCCATGGCCGAAAAACAGATCCTCCCCATGGAAGTGGCTGACGGCCCAACGGATATGGTCGCGCAGGGTACGAAGTCGGGAAGTGATCACGGGGGCAAACTCCAGAAAAAACGACTGGCGATTCTACCAGCCAAAACGCGTGACGACGACGCAGGAAAAACACCGGCCCAAATGTAGGCCCCTTCCTTTTTTTGCGCTGGCTATTGAACAAAACGAGTATCTTGACAACGCTGCGGGCCAGCAACGACGGCCTCTGCGATAGTAGCGATTCACAGAAGCGCTCAGCCAGAGGACAATGTCGCAAAAGCCCCACCCGAAGGAGCCCCAGAATGTCCGTTCCAAAAACGATGTTTCAACTCAGCGGCCGCGGTTATGCAGCAGCCAATCTGAGCCATGCGACCCTTGTCATCATCGATGCCCAGAAAGAATACCTCAGCGGCCCCCTGGCGCTGGTCGGCATGGATGCTGCTGTCGCGAACATCAAGCAACTGGTGAGCGCTGCCCGCGCAGCCGGTCGGCCCATCGTGCATGTGCGCCACCTCGGCACCGTCGGCGGGTTGTTCGACCCGCAAGGCGAACGCGGCGAGTTCATCCCGGGCCTGGAACCACAGGCCGACGAAACCATCATCGGCAAACTGCTGCCGAGTGCGTTCCACGGCACCGAACTGCTGGAGCGCCTGCAGAATCTCGGTTCGCTGGACCTGATCGTGTGCGGTTTCATGAGCCATTCCAGCGTCAGCACCACTGTACGCGCCGCGAAAAACCTGGGCTTTCGTTGCACCCTGGTTGAAGACGCCTGCGCAACGCGGGATTTGCCTTACAAGGGCGGTGTGTTAAGCGCAGACCACGTTCAACAGACCGAAATGGCGATCATGGCGGACAACTTCGCCACCCTCGCCCTGACCCACGATCTGATCTGATTGACGCTTGATGAGCGGTTCATGCCGCCGCTCATCCGCAAAAGCCTCTCATTAGCTGTAAATGTCATAGCCTCAGGAACATCCCGGTCAACTCCCGGTCGAAGGGCCGATACCCATTGAGGAAGGTCGGAATGAAGTTATCCGATGGTTTTGACGCACGCCGCTTGCGGCCCAAAGGCCAAAGCAACTGGCGTTTTCGATTCGGCGCAGCGTTCGCTGCCTTGCTGGCAACCTGCGGTGTGTTACTGGCCATGGCCGGCGCCGCCAGCCTGCTGGGTCGCCCGCCGGCACTCGGCGAACTGAACGCCAGCCCGCTGGGCTCGGCAATCATTCTGGCGGTTGGCCTGTTCCTGCTCTACCTGGGCGTTTGGCTGTGGCGGCGTTGCCGTCGCCGTGCACGCCAGTCGCGAGAGCTGAACATGTCCCCGCACTTGATGAAAAAACACGACTGAATTGACGGCCTGGCGTTTTAGCAGGCCCCAATTGTTATCGATCGTGTCTCGACTTGGGTAAACTGGCCGCCCTTCGCGGAGGCTGACATGCAAGACGACGATTTTTCCCTGTTCAAAAGCGCGATCCAAGGCGTCAAGCCGATCAAGCACGACCGCGCCGAAACCGGCAAACCCAAGGCTGACCGCGCGCAGATCGCCAAGCTGCGTCAAGCCGCCACCGTGCGCACCGATGCCACCACCGTCGACGGCCTGTCCGATCAGTTCGTGATCGACGTCGGCCCGGAAGACGAGTTGATGTGGGCGCGCGACGGCGTGCAGGAAAGCCAGATGCGCAAGCTCAAGATCGGACAGATTCCGTTCGAAGGCAGCCTCGACCTGCACGGCATGAGCGTGGAGAAAGCCCGGGAAACCCTCTGGGCGTTCCTGGCCGAAGCGACCAAATTCGAAATCCGCTGCGTGCGCGTCACCCACGGCAAAGCCGTGCGCCTGGACGGCAAGCGGCCAATGATCAAAAGCCATGTCAACACCTGGCTGCGCCAGCATTCACAGGTGCTTGGCTTCACCTCGTGCCAGGCCAGACACGGCGGCGCCGGAGCGGTTTATGTGATGCTCAAACGCACCATGATGGAAGGTCGCGACGAGTAAAGGCGTTGCGCCACGCTGATTTGGCTAAGGCTGACCACTCAGTACAGGCATCCCGGCTTGCAATGATATGGGAGCTCCCGTAATACTTCGCAGATGGAATTCAAAGACAGACTCAAAACAGCCCGCCAACACGCCAGGCTCAATCAGACCGAGCTTGCCGAGCGCGCAGGGCTGACGCAAACCTCAATCTCCGACCTCGAGCGCGGGAAATCGAAGGCAACAGCCTTTGTTGCCCAGATTGCTTCAGTGTGTGGCGTTTCACCGATGTGGCTGGCTGAAGGTGTCGGTGACATGCTTAAAGGGGTGTCCGATGCCGCTCCGTTGAATCGCCCCCCTCCTGGCATTTCAATGTCAGACATCGAGCCTTGGGACGACAGCACTCCCCTGGATGACGATGAGGTTTATGTCCCCTTCCTGCGTGAAGTTGAGCTGGCGGCTGGTTCAGGCCGTTTCGTGATCGCAGAGAACGACAGCGCCAGGCTGCGCTTCTTCAAGAAAGACCTGCGTCACAATAACGTGCAGTTCGACAACGCCAAGTGCGTGGTGGTGAGCGGGAACAGCATGCTCCCGGTTCTGCGCGACGGCGCCACCGTTGGGATGAACATCGGTAAGAACTCATTGGGCGACATCGTCGACGGCGACATGTATGCGATCAACCACAACGGCCAACTGCGCGTGAAACAAGTCTACCGACTGCCCACTGGCATCCGCCTGCGCAGCTTCAACCGTGACGAGCATCCGGACGAGGACTACACCTTCGCCGAGATCCAGGAACAGCAGATTGCGATCCTGGGCCATGTCTTTTGGTGGGCAATGTATTCGCGGTGAACTGAGTTGCGGTGATGCGTGACGTTCAGTGCCATGACGTTCAATACGGCAAATCGACGCCAACCCTAGAGTAGCCCGCCAAGCGCGGGCTTTTTTTGCACCTGAAATATAGGCACGGAATAAAATATGGGAATACCCGTTTACTTAAAATATGGGAGAGCCTATATTTGTTTTCAAGCCGACGGGAAATCGATCGGAAGCTGCCAACCATCACTTCTGCCCATTCACTGAGTGGGCAGTGGGATGTAGGCCTGCATCAAACGCAAGGCTCACCAGAGCAAAAAGCGACATCAATGGACTGAGGCAAAAACCATGACTGTAGACATCAGCAACTTCACCATCGCTACCCCGCTTCCAATCTCCGACACCAACCCGATTGCACTTGAGCTCATCGGCTGGCGCGCGCTGATCGAATGCCCCGACGTCATCTCGATGCTTGATGATGGTTCGCTGCAGATGACGGCGCCGACACTTGGAGCCTCCAGCAAGAGCACGCATCGAACTCGCTGTGAATGGAAGGAGCCAGGTTACTGGCTGTTCTCCAGCGCGGCGGACCACTGGAACCGCCAGGAAATGCGACTGACCAAAGTCAACTCGCTGCAGAAAGTCGTGATTGGCCAGATTCATGTGAAGGGTTCAGAACGACCTCCGGTAAAGGTGTTCTGGAACAAAGGAAAAATCACCATGGGGTTCCGATCAAGCTACCTCCAGGACGATCCGGTCAACTCGACGGTGTTGGAGAACGTACCGCTCGGGGCAGTTTTCAAAATCAACATTCACGCCAACTCGAGTGGCGCCGTCTCTGTATCGGCTAGCTGTAACGGCGTCAAATCCACTTCCGCGATCATGCGTCTGGACAACACCTGGGACACGAAAACACTCGCCTTTCATGGCGGCGTGTATAACCAGATCGATTACTCCGACACCACTGACCCGCTAGACGGTTCTGTCTGCATCATCAGCGATCTGTCGATCACCCACGCCTGATACCACCTGCTCGGCCTGATGAGCAAAACAGGTTCAGGGAATCATCACTGCTGCAGCCTGGCGACAGGCTGTAGCGGGATGCGGATAAAATCCGACAGGCCCGCTTGACCGACAAAACACATACGGAACGCAATGACCGATTTTGGGCTTCGCGCCCGCTGGCAATACAACTGCCGTCACACATACGCTACCATGTGCCTCATGTCGGGAATGAACCCTGCGTTTATTGCCACTCAGCTCGGTCTTGGCGTTCAGATATTGCTATCGACCTGCCCCCGATGGAGCAACTCCAGCAGCGATTGGAGTGAACCCGGGAAGCCTGAAAAGAGCTTGATTGGCACACAATTGGTACAGACAGAAACAGTACCCCTCCTCTGAAACCCTTATGGAATCAGCCTCTGTGACACTGGAACAGAATTACACCGCGATTCTCGGCCAACTGGGCGAGGACGTCTCCCGCGAGGGCCTGCTCGACACGCCCAAGCGTGCCGCCAAAGCCATGCAGTACCTCTGCCGCGGTTATGAACAGACACTCGAAGAAGTCACCAACGGTGCCTTGTTCAGCTCCGACAACAGCGAAATGGTGCTGGTGAAAGACATCGAGCTGTACTCGTTGTGCGAACACCACCTGCTGCCGTTCATCGGCAAGGCGCACGTTGCCTACATCCCGAGCGGCAAGGTGCTGGGGCTGTCGAAAGTCGCGCGGATCGTCGATATGTACGCTCGCCGCCTGCAGATCCAGGAAAACCTCAGCCGCCAGATCGCCGATGCGGTCCAGCAAGTCACCGGCGCCCTGGGCGTTGCGGTGGTGATCGAGGCCAAGCACATGTGCATGATGATGCGCGGTGTGGAGAAGCAGAACTCGTCGATGATCACCTCGGTGATGCTCGGTGAGTTCCGTGAAAACGCGGCCACTCGCAGCGAATTCCTCAGTCTGATCAAATAATTTGCAACACGAAGAAAACCGGCATTCATCGCCGGTTTTTTTTCGTCTGTGAAAAATCAGGTAAGCTGCGCGCCTTCTTTCGCCCCGTGAGGCTTATACCGTGTTCGTTAAAGCGCTTCGTGTCGGCCTTGGCCAACTGATCATCTTCATCGACTTCATCACCCGCCCCGGCAAGAAGCAGCGCCCCGCCGCCGCTCAGGCTCAGGTCGAAACGGCCGCCAAGGGCCTGACCCTGTATCAGTTCCACGCCTGCCCGTTTTGCGTGAAAACCCGCCGCACCTTGCGCCGGTTGAACGTGCCGGTGGCGCTGCGAGATGCGAAGAACAACGAGCAGGATCGCCAGACGCTGCTGGAACATGGTGGCAAGATCAAGGTGCCGTGCCTGCGCATTGAAGAAAACGGGCAGACCACCTGGATGTATGAGTCCAAGGTGATTATTGATTATCTGGATAAGCGGTTTGCGGCAGCCTGAGGTTTTGGCGGTGTCCTGAAGGACGCCATCGCCAGCAAGCCCGCTCCTACAAATAGGCGGCGCACACTGGATTCGTGAGCGCCACACCCCTTGTAGGAGCCGGCTTGCTGGCGATGAAGCCCGCTCGAACACCACAAAACCCAGACCAAATAAACCGGCCCTCGAGCCGGTTTATTTGTTTCTACCCTCCCCTCAAGCCGCTTTCGCCGCCTGCGCCTGACGCACCACCGCCGCCAATCGCTTCAACCCTTCATCCAGCCGCGCCGGATCGATATGGCTGAAGTTCAGTCGCAAATGCCCCGGATGGCTATCCGGTTCAGGGAAAAACGGCTCACCCGGCATGAACGCCACATCCGCCGCCAGCGCCGCCTTGAGCAATGCCCGCGTATCCAGCGGTTGCTTCAATGTCAGCCAGAAAAACAGCCCGCCCTGCGGTATGTTCCAGTCGGCCAGATCAGAGAAATGGGTTTCCAGCGCCGACTGAAATGCGTCCCGCCGAACCCGGTAGAAGTCCCGCAGTTCACTCAGGTGATGCTGGAATTTCTCTGTGCCGATCCATTGCAACGCCTGCCACTGGCCGACGCGATTGGTGTGCAGGTCGGCGGATTGCTTGAGCTTCAGCAAGTGCGGGAACAGGTCCGGACTCGCAATCAGGTAACCGACGCGCAACCCCGGCAACAGAGTTTTCGACACGGTGCCGGTGTAAATCCAGCTGGCTTTTTTTAAGCGACTGACAATCGGCGTCGCACTGCCACCGTCGAAAGTCAGCTCGCGGTACGGCTCGTCTTCAATCAGCGTGACGCCGAACTCATCCAGCAAGGCTGCCACAGCGTCGCGCTTGGCTTCGCTGTAGCGCACGGCCGACGGGTTCTGGAAGGTCGGGATCAGGTAGATGAACGCCGGGCGGTGTTTTTCCAGACGTGCCCGCAGTTGCGTCAGGTTCGGACCATCGGCCTCCAGCGGGACGGTAATGCAGTCGGCACCGAACAGTTGAAAGATCTGCAATGCGGCCAGGTAAGTCGGTGCTTCAAGCAGGATTTCGGTGCCTTTGTCGATGTAGAGCTTCGCTGCCAGATCGAGAGTTTGCTGGGAACCGCTGACCACCAACACTTGGCTCGCCTCACATGGCACGCCCAATGCTCGCGCCTGCGCCGCCAACGCTTCACGCAGCGCCGGCTCGCCTTCGCTCATACCGTATTGGCCCATGGACAGCGGCATGTCGGCCCATTCGACTTTCGGCAACATGGCTTCGGCGGGCAGGCCGCCGGCGAACGACATCACTTCCGGTCGTTGGGCCGCTGCAAGGATTTCACGGATCAGAGAACTTTTAAGGCGCGAGACACGTTCGGAAAAAGCCATAGGGGTCACCTGTAGCGAGGCCTGAGGAAAATGAGTCAAACTGGTTGACCGAAATTACGACAACCCGAACGGATACGTCAACATGCTTGACCTTAAAAATCCCGCCTCCCAACAGCAGGCCATGGAAGCGTTTTTCTTCGGCTACCAGGCATTCACCGCCAAGGCCGACGAAATGCTCGAGCGACGCGGCTTGAGCCGGGTGCATCAACGCATTGTGTTTTTCATCGCCCGTTACCCACACCTGAGCGTCAAGGAATTGCTGGCGTTGCTGGGTGTGAGCAAGCAGGCGTTGAACATTCCGCTGCGCCAGTTGGTGGAAATGCATCTGGTGGACAGCGTTGCGTCGGAGACTGACAAGCGTAAACGGCTGCTGGAACTGACCGCGGAGGGTGCACGGTTCGAACAGTCGTTACGGCGTGAGCAGGTGAAATTGCTGGAGCGGGTGTTTGCCGAGGCTGGGGAGACGGCGGTGGATGGGTGGTTGGCGGTAAATAAAGCGTTGGGGCAATCCCAGGCGCTCGTGGACTGAGTGTTCCGTCTGCCAAATCTTTATTAGCCGATCCGGCCCCTTCGCGAGCAAGCCCGCTCCCACGGGTGACCGTATTCTCCTGAGAGAACTCGGTCACCCGTGGGAGCGGGCTTGCTCGCGAAGGCGTCTTCACAGGCGATATATCTCTATTGCCAAACTTTTCGTCTACAAAACCAAAAACATTATTTGCATTATTTGTATACAAAAGCATAATCCACTGCGTGCGAGTTCCTGACCAATAGGTCAACAAATTCGCGAATGCCTCAAAGGGCCGCTGCCACCCTCATGGGTCCGGCCCTGGAAATAACAATAAAACTCTTGAGGAGTACTCGCTGTGGAAAGCCGCAAATCCGAAGCCCCGACGCTGGAACTCTCGCCGCCGTTACGCAATGGCTGGCTGGAGCGCATCTTCAAACTCAGCTTGCATGGCACCACGGTGAAGACCGAGCTGATTGCCGGTCTGACAACCTTTATCACCATGGCTTACATCATCTTCGTCAACCCTAACATCATGGCTGACGCCGGGATCGATCACGGGGCCGCGTTCGTCGCCACTTGCATCGCCGCCGCGCTGGGCTGCCTGTTGATGGGTCTGTACGCCAACTGGCCAGTCGGCCTCGCGCCGGGCATGGGCCTGAACGCTTTCTTTACCTACACCGTGGTCGGCACCATGGGCTACAACTGGGAAACCGCCCTTGGCGCGGTGTTTGTTTCCGGCGTGTTGTTCATGATTCTGACCTTTTCCAAGATCCGCGAATGGCTGCTCAACAGCATTCCGGTGAGCCTGCGCTTTGCGATGGGCGCGGGGGTCGGTCTGTTTCTCGGGCTGATCGGCTTGAAAACCGCTGGTATCGTCGTCGATAGCCCGGCCACCCTGATCAAGCTGGGTTCGTTGCGCGAACCTGGCCCACTGCTGGCCGCCATCTGCTTCCTGATGATCGCCGTACTCAGCTATCACAAGGTTTTCGGTGCGATCCTCATCAGCATTATCACTGTGACGCTGGCTGGCTGGGGCCTGGGCCTGGTGCATTACGAAGGGATCATGTCGGCACCGCCGAGCCTGGCACCGACCTGGATGGCCATGAACGTCGCCGGCGTGTTCAACATCAGCATGATCAGCGTGGTGCTGGCCTTCCTCTTCGTGCACATGTTCGACACCGCCGGCACCCTGATGGGCGTTGCCCAGCGCGCCAATCTGGTGAACGCGGACGGGCGGATCGAAAACCTTTCTCGTGCCATGAAAGCCGATAGCGCCTCCAGCGTATTCGGAGCCGTGGTGGGTGTTCCTCCGGTAACAAGCTATGTGGAAAGTGCCGCGGGCGTCGCCGCGGGTGGTCGGACTGGTCTTACCGCAGTGACCGTAGGTGTGCTATTTATTGCAGCCATGTTTTTCGCACCGCTCGCTGGCATGATCCCTGCCTATGCCACCGCCGGCGCGCTGATATATGTAGCAATGCTGATGATGGGCGGCATGGCGCACATCGAATGGGACGAAGCGACCGACAGCATTCCGGCGATCGTCACCGCGATCATGATGCCGCTGACCTTCTCGGTCGCCGATGGTATCGCGCTGGGCTTCATCACCTACGTGGCGCTGAAGGCCGGCACCGGCAAGTACAAGGAAATTTCCGTCAGTCTGTGGGTGCTTTGCGCGATCTTCATCGCGAAGTTCATTTTCTTGTAAGCGGTACACAGTTCAAAACAGCCTCACCCCGTCGGGTGAGGCTTTTGTGCAAATGGAGGAAAGTGATGAGTCTGGAAACCTGGCTGCTGTTCAGCGGCGCTGCGCTGGTGGTGATCCTGATCCCGGGGCCCTTGTCTTTGCTGATGATCAGCAACAGTCTGAATTACGGTTTGCGTCGTTCGTACCCGGCGTTTCTGGGAGGCGTGTTTGCTTCGATCTGCTTGCTCAGCGCATCGGCCCTGGGTCTGGGTGCGTTGTTGCTGGCGTCGGAACAACTGTTCAGCGTGCTGAAAATCGTCGGTGCGTTGTACCTGTTCTACCTCGCCTGGCAGAGCTGGCAGCAATCGCGGCTGCCCTCGGTCGGCGCCGAAGTGCCTCAGGCAGCCCCGGCCCCCCGCTTTCGTGCCCTGTTCGGACGCGCCTTTGTACTGGGTGCGAGCAATCCGAAAGACATCCTGTTCTTTGCCGCGTTCCTGCCGCAGTTCTTGAGTGCGGGGCAACCGTTCCTGCCGCAGTTGCTGGTGATGATCGCGACGTGGACCGTGCTGGATCTGCTGTGCAAATTGGCTTACGGGCTGGGTGCGCATGGGGCGGCGCGGTATTTGCGTAGTGGCAAGGGGCAGAGTTGGTTCAACCGGGTGAGTGCCGGGTTGTTCAGTGGTGCAGGCGCTGCATCTCTGTTGAGCCGCTAAGAGCAAAAGATCGCAGCCTTCGGCAGCTCCTACATTTGGAATGCGTTCCCCTGTAGGAGCTGCCGAAGGCTGCGATCTTTTGACTTTCGACGGGCAAAAAAAAGCCCGCAGTGTGAGCGGGCGAAAGACCAAAGAAGCTATATGCGCAGTCGCTTCTCGGAGGAGGCAGCTGCTTGGGGGATCAGCTGCCGCGGTACGTGGAATAGCTGTAGGGCGAAATCAGCAGCGGCACGTGATAGTGATCCTGTTCCGCAGAGATGCCGAAACGCAGCACCACCACATCCAGGAACGCAGGCTCCGGCAGTTGAACGCCCCGGGCGCGGTAGTAATCACCCGCATGGAACTGGACCTGATAGACCCCGGTACGGTAGTCATCGCCCTGCAGCAGCGGTGCATCGACACGGCCGTCGTTGTTGGTGATGGCACTGGCGACCAATTCC
Organism: Pseudomonas sp. SJZ080; assembly: GCF_007828295.1. Taxonomy (NCBI): domain Bacteria; kingdom Pseudomonadati; phylum Pseudomonadota; class Gammaproteobacteria; order Pseudomonadales; family Pseudomonadaceae; genus Pseudomonas; species Pseudomonas sp. SJZ080. The sequence continues at coordinate 76,861 of NZ_VIUK01000012.1, read as the reverse complement.
AGTTGCGAACCTTCAACGCGGTACAGCTCGACCTTGATCGAACTGCCCGGGCAACCGTGTGCAGCGTCCAAAACGTGTGTAGTCAAACGTCCCATTGATTCTGCGCGCCTGCCTGCGTGGAGCAGTCAGACCTCGCGCCTCCTGAAGTCAGTTGAAAAGGAGACCGCACCGATTCGGAGCACGAAAAGCTGCGGCGAGCGACTGATTAAGACACTTCTCAAAAAAATTGTACACAATAAAAACGACATTTTTAGCACCACCGCCGCCATTCGTGATTTGCCAACGAATCCGTCGGTAAACCATACGATCTCTGGACCTTCCATCCATTAGCTGACCAATCAGGCAGGTTTCTTGCAATACCATGTGAAGATGACAGCTGATGAAAAATGCGAAAATTCAGGCTTACAAAGTGGATATAAAGTTGTATACAATCAGTCCATCACTGTGACGCCAGCCTGACTTCCCACTTGCAGGCACGCCACACAAACTGTCAACGAACAAGAAGGAAGACTGCAGTGAGCGCTGACTACCCACGCGACCTGATCGGTTACGGCAGTAACCCTCCTCACCCACACTGGCCGGGCAACGCTCGCATCGCCCTGTCCTTCGTGCTCAATTACGAAGAAGGCGGCGAACGCAACATCCTGCACGGCGATAAAGAATCCGAAGCCTTCCTCTCTGAAATGGTCTCGGCGCAGCCGCTGCAAGGCGAGCGCAACATGAGCATGGAATCCCTTTACGAGTATGGCAGCCGCGCCGGCGTCTGGCGGGTTCTGAAACTGTTCAAGGAATCCGACATTCCGCTGACCATCTTCGCCGTGGCCATGGCCGCCCAGCGTCACCCGGACGTGATCCGCGCGATGGTCGATGCTGGCCACGAAATCTGCAGCCACGGCTACCGCTGGATCGACTACCAGTACATGGACGAAGCCCAGGAACGCGAGCACATGCTCGAAGCGATCCGCGTGCTCACCGAAATCACCGGCGAACGCCCGCTGGGCTGGTACACCGGCCGCACCGGTCCGAACACCCGTCGCCTGGTGATGGAAGAAGGCGGTTTCCTCTACGACAGCGACACCTACGACGACGACCTGCCCTATTGGGAACCGAACAATCCGACCGGCAAGCCGCACCTGGTGATCCCGTACACACTGGACACCAACGACATGCGCTTCACCCAGGTCCAGGGGTTCAACAAGGGGGACGATTTCTTCGAATACCTCAAAGATGCGTTCGACGTGCTGTACGCCGAAGGCGCCGAAGCTCCGAAGATGCTTTCGATCGGCCTGCACTGCCGCCTGATCGGCCGTCCGGCGCGCCTGGCCTCGCTCAAGCGCTTTATCGAATACGCTAAAAGTCATGAACAGGTGTGGTTCAGCCGCCGTGTCGACATCGCTCGCCACTGGCACGAAACCCACCCGTACCAAGGGGCTGCAAAATGAGCCACTTCCAGACACTGAAGCCCTCGACCCTGAGCCGCGACGCGTTTGTCGCCGCCTTCGCCGACATCTACGAACATTCGCCATGGGTGGCCGAAAAGGCCTTCGACCTGGGCCTGGACGCGTCGATCGACGAGATCGAAACCCTGCACCAGCGCATGAGCGACATCCTGTTGAGTGCTGATCACGAAAGCCAACTGGCCCTGATCAACGCTCACCCGGACCTGGCCGGCAAAGCCGCCGTCCAGGGCCAACTGACCGAAGCCAGCACCCATGAACAGGCTGGCGCCGGTATTCACCAATGCACGGCCGAAGAGTTTTCTCGCTTCACCGAGCTGAACGACGCCTACAAAACCAAGTTCAAGTTTCCCTTCATCATGGCGGTAAAAGGCAGCAACCGGCATCAGATCCTCGCGGCGTTCGAAACGCGCATTCACAACCCGGCAGACACCGAATTCAAATGCGCGCTGGCGGAGATCAACAAGATCGCCCTGTTCCGTTTACTGACCCTATAGCGAGCCTTGCCCGAGTGTTCTTAAACGCGAATAGCACCCAGGGCACTGCAAGCATCCCAAGCCAACTTATTAAAGGCAGACAAGAAGAATGAAAGCTTACGCTGTACCTTTCGAGAAGTTCGTCAACCTGGCCGACGCCCGCCTGGGCACCAAAATCATCTCGGTCACCGATGACTGGTTCGCAGACGCCAACCGTCTGTTCCAACCGACCCCGGCCGTGTGGAAGGAGGGCGTGTTCGATGACAACGGCAAGTGGATGGACGGCTGGGAGTCGCGCCGCAAGCGCTTCGAAGGCTACGACAGCGCGGTGATCCGCCTGGGCGTACCGGGCTCGATCAAAGGCGTGGACATCGACACTTCATTCTTCACCGGCAACTTCCCGCCGTCGGCTTCGCTGGAAGCCTGCTTCATCGCTTCGGGCGAGCCGGACGACAACACCCAGTGGACTGAAGTGCTGTCGGCCGTCGAGCTGCAAGGCAACAGCCACCACTATCACGAAATCAATAACGACCAGGCCTTCAGCCACCTGCGCTTCAACATCTACCCGGATGGTGGCGTGGCCCGTCTGCGTGTGTACGGCATTCCGTTCCGCGACTGGTCCGCTGTCGGCGACAACGAGCAAGTCGACCTGGCGGCAGCCCTGAACGGTGGCCGCGCCCTCGCCTGCTCCGACGAACACTTCGGCCGCATGAGCAACATCCTCAACCCGGGACGTGGCATCAACATGGGCGACGGCTGGGAAACCGCACGTCGTCGTACACCGGGCAATGACTGGGTCATCGTTGCGCTGGGTCATGCCGGCGAAATCGAGAAAGTCATCGTCGACACGCTGCACTTCAAGGGCAACTACCCGGACACCTGCTCGATTCAGGGCGCGTTCGTGAAGGGCGGCACCGACAGCCAGATCGAAACCCAATCGCTGTTCTGGCGTGAACTGCTGCCGGCGCAGAAACTGGAAATGCACGCCGAACACACCTTCGCCGAGCAGATCAAGGCACTGGGCCCGATCACCCACATCCGCCTGAACGTGTTCCCGGATGGTGGTGTGAGCCGCTTGCGCGTCCTTGGCAAGGTCGCTAAATAAGCGCTGAGGCCATTCGCGAGCAAGCCCGCTCCCACATTTGAAATGCATTCCCCTGTGGGAGCGGGCTTGCTCGCGAAGGCGTCAGATCAAACAACACAAATTTTGGATAAGAAGACCAGCATGCGCACACTGACGATTGAACCGCTGACCAAAGAAGCCTTCGCCCCATTCGGTGACGTGATCGAAACCGACGGCAGCGATCACTTCATGATCAACAACGGTTCGACCATGCGCTTTCACAAACTGGCGACGGTGGAAACCGCCACGCCAGAGGACAAGGCGATCATCAGCATCTTCCGCGCCGACGCGCAGGACATGCCGCTGACCGTCTGCATGCTGGAGCGTCACCCGCTGGGCAGCCAGGCTTTCATTCCGCTGCTCGGCAACCCCTTTCTGATCGTGGTCGCGCCACTTGGCGATGAACCTGTATCAGGCTTGGTCCGCGCCTTCGTCACCAACGGCAGGCAGGGCATTAATTACCATCGCGGCGTCTGGCACCACCCGGTGCTGACGATCGAAAAGCGGGATGACTTCCTGGTGGTTGATCGCAGTGGCACAGGCAATAACTGCGATGAGCATTTTTTCAAAGAGGATGAGCGTTTGATCCTTGCCCCCCACCAATAAGAGAAGGTCCGATCACTCGACAACAGAGTGACGGGCGAGAGGTAAAGACTGTGGAAGCACATCTGTTGGAATGGCTGAACCTGAGCGTGCGCTGGGTTCACATGATTACTGGCGTGGCCTGGATCGGTGCGTCGTTCTACTTCGTCTGGCTGGAGAACAACCTCAATCGGGTCAACCCGAAAAGCGGTCTGGCCGGTGATTTGTGGGCGATCCACGGCGGCGGCATCTACCACCTGGAAAAATACAAACTGGCCCCACCGACCATGCCGGACAACCTGCACTGGTTCAAATGGGAAGCCTACTTCACCTGGCTGTCGGGGATCGCGCTGCTGTGCGTGGTGTTCTACTCCAACCCGACGCTATACCTCCTGGCACCAGGCAGCAGCCTGACCGGCCCTGAAGGTGTTGCCCTGGGCATCGCTTCGTTGTTCGTCGGCTGGTTCGTCTACTCCTTCCTCTGCGACTCGGCGCTGGGCAAACGCCCTGCCCTGCTCGGCTTCATCCTGTTCGTGCTGATCATTGGCGCCGCCTACGGCTTCAGCAAAGTGTTCAGCGGTCGTGGTGCGTACCTGCACGTCGGCGCGATCATCGGCACCATCATGGTCGGCAACGTGTTCCGCATCATCATGCCGGCGCAGCGTGCACTGGTGGCGGCGATCGCCGAGAACCGCACGCCGGATCCGGCGCTGCCGGCCAAAGGCTTGCTGCGTTCACGTCACAACAACTACTTCACCTTGCCGGTGCTGTTCATCATGATCAGCAACCACTTCCCGAGCACCTACGGCAGCCAGTACAACTGGCTCATCCTGGCCGGGATCGCGGTGCTGGCGGTGTTGGTGCGGCACTATTTCAACACCCGTCATGACAGCCACAAGTTCGCCTGGACCTTGCCTGTCGCGGCTGTTGGCATGATCTGCCTGGCTTACGTGACCGGCCCGGCACAAATGCCGAGCGCACCTGAAGTGGCCAAGGCCCCTGGCACCATCGAGTACCAGCCGCTGCCGGAAACTGCCCTGGGTGGCGGTGCCAAACCTGCCGCCGCGAAACCTGCTGAAGCACCGGCACAGGCGTCAAACGCCGGGCCGAGTTTCGACAAAGTGCACAGCGTGATCCAGGAACGCTGCTCGGTTTGTCATTCGGCCAAACCCACCAGCCCGCTGTTCAGCGCGGCACCGGCCGGGGTGATGTTCGACACGCCCGAGCAGATCCGCCAGAACGCGGCGCGCATCCAGGCTCAAGCCGTCACCAGCCAGATCATGCCACTGGGCAACATCACCCAGATGACTCAGCAGGAACGTGACCTGATCGGCGCGTGGATTGTTCAGGGAGCTCCGACCAACTAATCGTTGAAAAGCATCGCCAGCAAGCCGGCTCCTACGGATCAGTGTCGTTCACAAATGATGCGACCGACCCAAAACCTGTAGGAGCCGGCTTGCTGGCGATTGGCCGCAACGCGGCCTCCCCTGATGCACAAAATCACAAGAATAAAAAAGATCCGAGGTGTTGCATGTCCGAGCTATCCGAAGCGCGCATCCCCGACGCACCCGCCATTCAGCGTTTGCCCCTTTTGCAACTGATCCTGGTCGGTCTGCAACATGTTTTGCTGATGTACGGCGGAGCCATCGCGGTGCCGCTGATCATCGGACAGGCCGCAGGCCTGAGTCGTGAAGAAATCGCCTTCCTGATCAATGCCGACCTGCTGGTGGCCGGCATCGCCACCATCGTCCAGTCGCTGGGCATCGGCCCGATGGGCATCCGCATGCCGGTGATGATGGGCGCCAGTTTCGCCGCCGTCGGCAGCATGGTCGCCATGGCCGGCATGCCCGGCATCGGTCTGCAGGGGATCTTCGGCGCGACCATCGCCGCCGGATTCTTCGGCATGCTCATCGCGCCGTTCATGTCCAAAGTCGTTCGCTTCTTCCCGCCGCTGGTGACCGGCACCGTGATCACCTCGATCGGTTTGTCGCTGTTCCCCGTGGCCGTCAACTGGGCGGGCGGCGGTGCGGGGGCCGCTCAGTTCGGTTCACCGATTTACCTGGCCATCGCCGCGCTGGTGCTGGCCACCATTCTGTTGGTCCATCGCTTCATGCGCGGTTTCTGGGTCAACATTTCAGTATTGATCGGCATGTGCCTCGGTTATGCGATCTGCGGTGTGATCGGCATGGTCGACCTCAGCGGCATGGCTCAGGCGCCATGGGTGCAGATCGTCACACCGCTGCATTTCGGCATGCCGAAGTTTGAACTCGCACCGATCCTTTCGATGTGCCTGGTGGTGGTGATCATCTTCGTCGAGTCCACCGGGATGTTCCTCGCCCTGGGCAAAATCACCGGCCAGGAAGTCTGCCCGCGGATGCTGCGTCGCGGCTTGTTGTGTGATGCCGGCGCGTCGTTTTTCGCCGGTTTCTTCAACACCTTCACCCACTCCTCGTTCGCGCAGAACATCGGCCTGGTGCAGATGACCGGTGTGCGCTGCCGCTCGGTGACCATCGTTGCCGGTGGTTTGCTGGTGGGGCTGAGCCTGCTGCCGAAAGCGGCGTTCCTGGTGGCGTCGATTCCGCCGGCGGTACTGGGCGGCGCGGCGATTGCGATGTTCGGCATGGTGGCCGCGACCGGGATCAAGATTCTTCAAGAAGCCGATATCGGTGATCGTCGAAACCAGTTGCTGGTCGCGGTGAGCATTGGCATGGGATTGATTCCCGTGGTGCGTCCGGAGTTTTTTGCGCACCTGCCATTGTGGATGAGCCCGATCACCCACAGCGGTATCGCCATGGCAACGTTGAGTGCCCTGGCGTTGAACCTGCTGTTCAACATTCTCGGCGGCAAGGAACGCGCCGCGATCAACGACTGCCACGCCCACTCGCACTAAGTCAGCAACACACGAACCCTGTAGGAGCCGGCTTGCTGGCGAAGGCGGCGTGTCAGACGACATCAATGCTGGATGTTCTGACCTCATCGCCAGCAAGCCGGCTCCTACAAGGGCCGGGACCGCCTGCGCCTCGCAAAAATAAAAACAAGAGGGAGCAACAGATGATTCGGACTCAGACAAACCTGCTGTTAGGCAGTGGCCTGCTGGCTGCCAGCCAAGCCATGGCCGGCGATTTATTGCTGTGGCAGACCAACAGCCTGAGCTATTTGTACGGCAAGAATTTCGCGATCAACCCGTCGATCCAGCAGACGGTGACGTTCGAGCACGCCGACAAGTGGAAATACGGCGACAACTTCCTGTTCGTCGACAAGATCTTCTACAACGGTGAAGAAGATCGCAACAAAGGCCCGCGCGCCTTCTACGGCGAGTTCAGCCCACGCCTCTCCTTCGGCAAGATCCTTGACCGCCGCTTCGAATACGGCCCGATCAAGGACGTGCTGCTGGCCATGACCTACGAATATGGCGAGGGCGACAGCGAGGCCTACCTGATCGGCCCCGGTTTCGACCTCGCAGTGCCGGGCTTCAACTACTTCACCTTGAACTTCTATCGTCGCCAGACCGAAGGCCCGCGCCCCGGCGATGGTGTCTGGCAGATCACGCCCGCCTGGTCCTACAGCATTCCGCTGGGCAACTCGGACCTGTTGATCGACGGTTATCTGGACTGGGTGGTGGACAACGATCAGAACGCTCGCGGCACTTACCACGCCAACCTGCACATCAATCCGCAGATCAAATATGACCTCGGCAAAGCCTTGGGCTGGAGTCAGAAACAGTTCTACGTCGGCACCGAATACAGCTACTGGAAGAACAAGTACGGCGTCGAAAACAGCGCCAGCCTCGATACCCACCAAAACACCGCCAGCCTGCTGGTGAAGGTGCACTTTTAAGATGGCCCGCAACTGTGCTCAAAACCTGTCGTCGGTGCGCTGTTGCGGGGCGCTTGAGAACGGGCCTTGGAGTCAGTATTCTCCGCGGCCGCCCGAATCCGCTTTAAAAAAAAGCCCGGATTTAATTCCTGACCAGAAAGCCAACTTATCCCGGCCCTGGACGGTAACAAGGCATTCCAACCCCCCTCTCAATCGACGGCTCTTGAGCCGCCGAACGGGAGTTTTTTTGCTTTTCGAAAGCCTTGGCGCAGCGCTTGCCGACAGCACTGAAGCTCGCCGATTGGATGATTTTTTACCGCTACAGAAAAAGGCGCCACACCAGAGTGCCGATCTTAAAAAAACAACGTGAAACACCTACTTTTTGGGAGCAACCGAATGAAACGTACGTGCACTAGCCTGATGCTGGCGGGGTCCTTGCTGGCCGGGGGCCAGGCCATGGCCGGCGACTTGCTGCAATGGCAGAACAACAGCCTGACCTACCTGTATGGCAAAGACTTCCAGGTCAACCCGCGCATTCAGCAGACCGTGACGTTCGAACACGCCGATGGATGGAAATACGGGGATAACTTCTTCTTCGTCGACAAGATCTTCTACAACGGCGAAAAGGATTTCAACGTCGGCCCGAACACCTATTACGGGGAATTCAGCCCACGTATTTCCCTGGGCAAGGTCCTTGATCAGAAGGTCGAATTCGGCCCGGTCAAAGACGTGCTGCTGGCCATGACGTACGAGTTCGGTGAAGGCGATACCGAGTCCTACCTGATCGGTCCGGGCTTCGACCTGGCGATCCCCGGTTTCGATTACTTCCAGCTGAACTTCTACCAGCGTCACACCGAAGGCCCACGTGCCGGTGACAACGTCTGGCAGATCACTCCGGTGTGGTCCTACACCATTCCTGTTGGCGATTCGAACATCCTGATCGACGGGTTCATGGACTGGGTAGTCGACAACGACTCGAACTCCAAAGGCGATTACCACGCCAACCTGCACTTCAACCCGCAGGTTAAATATGACCTGGGTAAGGCGTTGAATTTTGGTGAGAAGCAGTTGTATGTGGGTGTGGAGTATGACTACTGGTCGGATAAGTATGGGATTAAGGATAGCCAGTACTTCAAGACTGATCAGAGCACGACGAGCTTTTTGGTGAAGTTGCACTTCTGACATTTACCAAAAACCAACCTGCGCAAATAGGCAGGTTGGTTTACTTATGCGACTGACGCTCTACGACCCGGAGTCACCTTTACCCAAGCGCCCCCTTCGTCAATATTTCGGCGATACCCGCCAAAAAGCATACTGGACATATCACGTTCCTCCAACTGCTGACCTTCAGGCCGAGCAGCATTGCCAAAAAACATGCCACTGGAAACCGCGTATTGGCTAGTATCAATCGCGGGTCCGTTTATCCGCCCCTGAACAAATTCGGCAATCATTGCGGGCCCTGACATAAACAGGGTTAACTTGAGGCGATTGAACATTCCTTCTTCTGCTGCGCTTCGTTTCTGACTCCATCCGAAATTCTCCCTTCCAAAACGAGCCGCGGACTCGTCAGAGTATTCATAGAGAACCCTATCCAATAGCTGTTCTCCAATTGACGATTCCGGGATGGCCGCAATAACGGCATTTGAAGTCATAGGCCCCTCAATATGGGCTAAAAAGCCATTTATAGCATTCAGTCTCCCAATCGGTCCCGCAACAGCAATGTCAACATCCATGTAAACGCCACCTTTTACGTAGGTTGCCGCCAACTCCACAACGTCACTGGCTGCTGCCAAATTTTTGTAGGGACCATTACTCTCACGCGAGTAAATCCCTTCGATATGGGCGGCGCCCGCATAAACTTCCGCCAACTCTCTAAACAACTCCTGGGGCGAAGCTATATTCAGGGCGTGCCCTTCGCGATAAGCCAATTCACGATCAACTGGATCCATACCCTCTTTCATATCATCTAACGTATCAAAAATGTACGAGTCCTTATGCGTCCACACGTGCACCTGATATTCCGAGTTCAGATTTTTGAACATTAGTATGTTACGTAGAAACAAGGACGGAATATTTCCGCCATCCCAATAGAAATGAGCAATGGTGGGTACTGCATTCTTGCCTAACGAATCCACCCAATTAATCGGATTATTGAAGGTCATCATGAATACATTAAGACCATCAACAAATCCGGCCGGATCCGGGCTCACCCAACGCTGCAACCACGGCGCATAACACCGATACCCATAATAATAAAGCCCCGTCGCATCCCGCTCTTTACCCGAATAACGAATCGTCTTGTACTTGCCTTCAGTCTCGCTGGCACCCGCCCACAACGCCGTTCCGCCAAACGCGTAATAAACCTCCCGACTCAGTACGGCTCCCCGTTCATCCAACTCCAGCGTGCTGGAATTCAGATGATTGCTCAGGCAAAAACGCAGTTGATCGTTACGAACGTCACGAGGCCATTTCGTGACCCAGTGCAAGGCGCGCACCTGACTGCGCCCGGCCTCGACACTGATGACATGCCGCTCTTCGCCCGTCGCCGCATCACGGTGGATTTCCACCCCCGGCAAGTAGCGAACTTCGGCCCGCAACGTACGACTCGCCGCCTGGGTCAGTCGGACCTTTCGCAAACGATGCCCCGGACTGTCGTAGCAATAACACTCGGTATCGTCAGGGCCGTCTTCACGCCTGACCAGCGTGACCCGGCTCAGCTGATTGCGGATGTCCCAGCTCATCTTTTGGCCGCGCAACAACTCCAGTTGATTGCCATTGGCGTCGAATCCGTCTGCAAGACATTCTTTATCCGCGACGCTGCGATTGCTGTCTGGCGAAGTAAACATCTCGAAGGTTTCTGTGCCGCTGTGATGGCGGGTTTGCAGATTGCCTGCTGCGTCGTAGTTGAACGTCTGGATGTAATTGCGCAACCGGCCGGGATCCAGCGGCGTGGTTTGCCACGACGGCAACGCTGGGCCGTAGCTCGGCTGACTGACTTCGCTGCCGGTGGCTTCGATCAACTGGTAAAGGCTGTCGTAGGCATAGCAACAGACCGGATCGATTCGCTGATTGTTGAAGTAACGGGTCAGTTGAGCCTGGTCTTCGATGCTGGTGATGTTGCCCACCGGATCGTATGCATAATTGAAATCCTGAAGCGTCTGGCCATCGGCATCGCAAGACTGCAGTTGCAGTAAACGCCCGTTTTCTTCGGCGTATCGCGCGCGGGTGGACGCGCCGTTTCCCGCCCGTTCGCTGACGCCCCTGCCCAAGGCGTCGTAGCGGATGTCACTGACCAGCAAACGCGGCTCTTCCAAGGATCCTGACAGCTTCAGTCGGACGTCAAGCAACTGACCGGCCCGGTCGTAAGCGAACGATCTGACGTTATCCATCGCGTCAGTCTGACGATGCATTGCTCCCAAAGGACCGTACTGCTGCGTCGTCTCGAACATCTCGTCTTCCAGCCCGGCCTCGGCGAATGCAGACGACCAATCCGGCGGTTCCAGATCGCGCAGGAAACGCAATCGCTCCGACAGCAGCAAACCACCCACACCGTATTCGCAGAGGCGCCGGCTGCCGACCGGATGGTCATGGCGGATCAGTTGTCCGCATTGGTTATGGATGGCGAGCTCGTCACCGCCAGCACCATACGTAAATCGATCGGAAACCCGCGCCGGTTCCCCCGCCATCTGCTCCGTAACGGTTATCGGACGCTGAAGCTCATCAAATTCGGTGTGACGCTGACTACCGCGCCCGTCCCAGAACGAACAGGTCGTCTCCGCCTGATCCAGCAAACTCAGCTGCCAACCGGCGTCCACGCTCTTCACCAACAGAGCCCGGCCTTGCAAATCAAAGGTGTTTTCAAGATTAGGCTTCGTTCCCCACAAACGTGGGTCCCAGGAAGCAAAAAGCCGACCGGCAGGATCGAAGCGATTGCGGGTAATGCGGATCTCAAGGGAAGGGTTCAGCGGATGACGACAATAAGCGACATTTCGCACAGCCAGCCCGCGCGAATCCACCACCGACAGCGTCGGCGTATGAGCGTCAATCCATCGCGCAGCCGCCATCTTCCAACCCTCTGCCTGAGGGTTTCAATCTGATCGAATAAATACTTGAACGTCTACTGTCACAACTGACAGGTCAAGCCGTTTCAGGCACCGAAAGCCCAAGAAACCGACACAACTCCTCGCGTTTGGCCAATGCATCCCGCCGCCCCAGATCAATCAACTCGCTGCAATACCCCGCCTCGAACAGCAGGTAACTCAACACCCCTGCCCCGCTCGTCTTGGTCGCCCCCGGCCCGCGCAGGAACAGACGCAACGCCGCCGGCAATTCCTGACGGTGACGCGCAGCAATTTCATCGATCGGCTGGCTCGGCGAAATCACCAGCACCTCCACCGGCGCTACGCCGAGCATGCGGGTCGGCGTGCCGGCGGGCATCAGATGGCTGAACTGATTCAAGCGCTGCAGCAACTCGATGTCGCTTTCCAGGCTGTCAATGAACGTACTGTTGAGCATGTGCCCGCCAATTTGCGCGAGCGTCGGCTGCTGACCGGTGTAGGCGCGTTGCAATGGTCGCTCCGGGTCGACGCCACGCGGGTTGCCGCTGACGCCCACCACCAGCACGCGACTGGCGCCCAGGTGCAGGGCCGGGCTGATCGGTGCCGATTGGCGTACCGCGCCGTCACCGAAGTACTCCTCGCCGATTTTTATCGGGGCGAACAGCAGTGGGATGGCGGAACTGGCGAGCAAGTGCTCGACGGTCAACTGCGTGGGAACACCGATTCGTCGATGGCGCAACCAGGACTCAATCGTGGTGCCGCCTTGGTAGAAGGTGACCGCCTGCCCCGACTCGTAACCGAATGCGGTGACCGCCACGGCCTGCAACTGCTTTTGCGCGATGGCGTCGGCAATGCCGGTCATGTGCAGTTTGTCGTTGAGCAACCCTCGCAGCGGCGAGCTGTTGAGCAAGGCGACCGGTACCTGAGCACCAATGCCGAGCAAACTGTGGGTGACAAACCGGCTAGCCTGATGGATCACGCCCGGCCAATCACTGCGCAACACCAGATGGCTGCGAAACCCCTGCCAGAAAGCGGTCAGACGTTCGATGGCATTGCGAAAGTCCATCGCCCCGCTGGCCAGGCTGACAGCGTTGATCGCCCCGGCCGAGGTACCGACGATCACCGGAAACGGATTGTTTGCCCCCACCGGCAGCAGTTCGGCAATGGCAGCCAGCACGCCCACCTGATAGGCCGCCCGGGCCCCACCGCCGGAAAGAATCAACCCTGTAACCGGTTCAGCAGGACTCATCGCAACGCTCCATGGTGCTTGATGGGATTTCATTGCTCCAACCCTGTCTGCACGAGACTGTAGGAGCGAGCTTGATTGCGAAGGTCGTCAACGATGACATTGGCAGCCTGATACCCCGCGGTGGATTCAAGTTTCTCGCGAGCAAGCTCGCGCCTACAGAGGATCGTGGTTCACCCGCGTTTGGCGTACAGCTTGGGTTCGCCCGGCGGACGGCTCTTGAAGCGGCGATGGGCCCAGAGGTATTGCTCAGGACAGTCGCGCAGCACGCCTTCGATCCATTGGTTGATCCGCAGGCAATCGGCCTCCTCGGTCTCGCCGGGGAAACCTTCGAGCGGCGCATGAATCACCAATCGATAACCGCTACCGTCCGCCAGGCGCTCCTGGGTGAACGGCACCACCAGCGCCTTGCCCAGCCGCGCAAATTTGCTGGTGGCGGTGACGGTCGCCGCCTGAATCCCGAACAGCGGCACGAAAATGCTTTGCTTGGCGCCGTAGTCCTGATCCGGTGCGTACCAGATCGCCCGGCCGGCCCGCAGAAGCTTGAGCATGCCGCGCACGTCCTCGCGCTCCACGGCCAGCGAATCGAGGTTATGTCGCTCGCGGCCACAGCGCTGGATGTAATCGAACAGCGGGTTCTTGTGCTCGCGGTACATGCCGTCGATGGTGTGCTGCTGACCGAGCAACGCCGCGCCGATTTCCAGCGTGGTGAAATGCACGGCCATCAGAATCACGCCCTTGCCGTCGCTCTGGGCTTTCTTGAGATGCTCCAGCCCTTCGACGTGGGCCAGTTTCGCCAGGCGCTCCCGGGACCACCACCAGCTCATGGCCATTTCAAAGAAGGCGATGCCGGTTGAGGCAAAGTTTTCCTTGAGCAGGCGTTTGCGTTCGGCAGCGGATTTTTCCGGGAAGCACAGTTCCAGATTGCGCTTGGCGATACGCCGTCGGTCGCCCGCCGCACGATACATCAATGCACCAAGGGCGCGACCGATAGACAGCAACGCCGGATACGGCAATTGAACAATCAGCCACAACAGCCCCAGCCCACACCACAGCGGCCAGAAACGCGGCATAAGAAATGTTTTTCGAAAACGCGGGCGATCCATTAAAGCTTCCGGAAAGACGATGGCCGCGCATTCTACATCGTTCGACCCGGCTTGCGGCTGGCGAGCGTTCTCGTTATAAGTCTCGGCACTTTTAGTGACAAGCCGTTGTATGCCGACCATGAGCCAAACCGACCCGCTAGACCAAGATCCCGTGTTCCAGTTGAAGGGCAGCATGCTCGCCATTACGGTGCTGGAGCTGGCCCGCAACGACCTCGAGAGCCTCGATCGGCAACTGGCCGCCAAAGTCGCCCAGGCCCCTGGCTTCTTCAGTAACGCGCCGCTGGTATTGGCGTTGGACAAGCTTCCGGCCAGCGAAGGCGCGGTCGATCTGCCAGGCTTGATGCGCGTTTGTCGCCAGCACGGCCTGCGTACGTTGGCAATCCGCGCCAGCCGCATCGAAGACATCGCCGCCGCCATCGCGGTCGACCTGCCGGTGCTGCCACCGTCCGGCGCCCGTGAGCGGCCGCTGGACCCGCTTGAAGGGGTTGTTGCGAAAAAACCGGAAAAACCGGCGGAACCGACGATCAAACCGACGAAAATCATTACCTCGCCGGTACGCGGCGGCCAGCAGATTTATGCCCAGGGTTGCGACCTCGTCGTGATCTCCTCGGTCAGCCCGGGGGCGGAACTTCTCGCCGACGGGAACATCCATGTATACGGCCCGATGCGCGGTCGTGTATTGGCCGGGGTCAAAGGCGACACGAAAGCCAGGATTTTCTGTCAGCAAATGAGCGCTGAACTGGTCTCCATCGCCGGCCACTACAAGGTTTCGGAAGATCTGCGGCGCGACCCTTTATGGGGTGCGGGCGTGCAGGTCAGCCTGTCGGGCGATGTGTTGAACATCATTCGGCTTTAACGGATACTGCCGCATTTTCCAAGCATCTCTAAAACGTAGCGAAAACGGCTCAAACGAAGTAGGAAAAAGGCCAAAAGCAGTGTTTACCGGAGGTAAACGCCGTTCAGGGCCGGATTCCAGCCAAGGCTGTCCGACTGCAGTCGTTTTTCCAGAGATGTTTTTCAGGGGCTAAATGTCCTTTTTCCTTAGGGGTGAAACACCTTGGCCAAGATTCTAGTGGTTACATCCGGCAAGGGTGGTGTGGGTAAGACCACCACCAGTGCTGCTATCGGTACCGGCCTCGCACTGCGCGGCCACAAAACAGTTATCGTCGATTTCGACGTCGGTTTGCGTAACCTCGACCTGATCATGGGTTGCGAGCGTCGTGTCGTGTATGACTTCGTCAACGTGGTCAACGGCGAAGCCAACCTGCAACAGGCCCTGATCAAAGACAAACGCCTGGAAAACCTCTACGTACTGGCCGCCAGTCAGACTCGCGACAAAGACGCGCTGACCGTCGAAGGCGTGGAAAAAGTCCTGATGGCGTTGAAGGAAGACTTCGAATTCGTGGTTTGCGACTCCCCGGCAGGCATCGAGAAAGGTGCTCACCTGGCCATGTACTTCGCCGATGAAGCGATCGTCGTGACCAACCCGGAAGTCTCTTCAGTACGTGACTCGGACCGCATGCTGGGCCTGCTGGCCAGCAAATCGCGTCGCGCCGAGAATGGCGAAGACCCGATCAAGGAACACTTGCTGCTGACCCGCTACAACCCGCAACGCGTCAGCGACGGCGAAATGCTCGGCGTCGAAGACGTGAAAGAGATTCTGGCCGTGACCCTGCTGGGCGTCATTCCGGAATCCCAAGCGGTACTCAAGGCTTCCAACTCCGGTGTACCCGTAATTCTTGACGACCAGAGCGACGCCGGTCAGGCGTACAGCGATGCAGTCGATCGTCTGCTGGGTAAAACCGTAGAGCATCGATTCCTCGATGTGCAGAAGAAAGGATTCTTTGCGAGTTTGTTTGGAGGTCGGTAATGAACATTTTTGACTTCTTTCGCGCCAACAAGAAGCCAAGTACCGCGTCGGTAGCGAAAGAGCGTCTACAGATCATCGTGGCGCATGAACGCGGCCAACGCAGTACACCGGATTACTTGCCCGCCTTGCAGAAGGAACTGGTCGAGGTGATCCGCAAGTACGTCAATATCGGGTCCGATGACGTGCACGTCGCCCTGGAAAACCAGGGTAGCTGCTCGATTCTGGAACTCAATATCACCCTGCCAGATCGCTGAGTCGATCCGGCAGGAGCCACGGCGGCTCGATTATTTGGGTGCCCTCGTGTGTAGGAGCCGGCTTGCTGGCGATGCAGACAACGCGGTGTAACAAATACACCGCGTTGATGCTATCGCCAGCAAGCCGGCTCCTACGCAAAGGGGTACGCAAGTGGACGAGCCGCCGTTGGCGTTTGTTACGAGGCTGTTTTAATGCCGCTGTCCAACATCCGCATCATCCATCAGGACGCCGCCGTACTGGTGGTGGATAAACCGACCCTGTTGCTTTCCGTCCCTGGCCGGGCCGATGACAACAAGGATTGCCTGATCACCCGCCTGCAAGAAAACGGCTACCCGGAAGCACGCATCGTCCATCGCCTGGACTGGGAAACGTCCGGCATCATTCTTCTGGCCCGCGACCCGGACACCCATCGCGAATTGTCTCGGCAATTTCACGACCGCGAAACCGAAAAGGCCTACACCGCACTCTGCTGGGGACAACCGGAACTGGACAGTGGCAGCATCGACCTGCCGTTGCGCTACGATCCGCCGACCAAGCCACGTCACGTGGTGGACCACGAGTTCGGCAAAAACGCCCTGACCTTCTGGCGCGTACTCGAACGTTGCGGCGACTGGTGCCGGGTTGAATTGACACCGATCACCGGCCGCTCCCATCAGTTGCGCGTGCATATGCTCTCCATCGGCCATCCGCTTTTGGGCGACGGTCTCTATGCCCATGAGCAAGCGCTGGCCGCCTGGCCACGGTTGTGCCTGCACGCAAGCATGCTCAGCTTCACTCATCCCCAGACCGGTGAACGCTTGCGCTTCGAGTGCCCGGCACCGTTCTGACAGTTGAATCGCAAATTGCAGGAGCCGGCGTACTGGCGATTGCGGCGGGCCAGTCAACATCAATGTTGCCTGACGTTTCACTATCGCCAGCAAGCCGGCTCCTGCAAGGGATCCCTTCACCAGGCCAAATCTGCAGGGCTACTCCCTCAGCAGCCCACCGCCAATTCTCTGACCAATACGTTAAACTGGCGCCATTGCTGTCTGGAGCTACTTATGCGCGAAGAGTTGAACCAAGGCCTGATCGATTTCCTCAAGGCCTCCCCTACCCCGTTCCATGCCACTGCCAGCCTTGTTCAGCGCCTGGAAGCGGCGGGTTATCAGCGTCTCGATGAGCGCGAGCCCTGGTCCACCGAGGCCAACGGCCGTTACTACGTCACCCGCAACGACTCTTCGATCGTCGCAGTCAAGATGGGCCGTCACTCGCCGCTGCACGGCGGTATTCGCCTGGTCGGGGCCCACACCGACAGCCCGTGCCTGCGGGTCAAACCTCAGCCGGAACTGCAACGCCAGGGTTTCTGGCAACTGGGCGTCGAAGTCTATGGCGGCGCGCTGCTGGCGCCCTGGTTCGACCGTGACCTGTCCCTGGCCGGCCGCGTGACCTTCCGCCGTGACGGCAAGGTCGAGAGCCAGCTGATCGACTTCAAGGCGCCGATTGCGATCATCCCCAACCTGGCCATTCACCTCAATCGTGAAGCCAACATGGGCTGGGCCATCAACGCCCAGACCGAACTGCCGCCGATCCTTGCGCAGTTTGCCGGTGATGAGCGTGTGGACTTCCGCGCCGTGCTCACCAACCAACTGGCGCTGGAACATGGCCTGAACGCCGACGTGGTGCTCGATTACGAGCTGAGCTTCTACGACACCCAAAGCGCTGCGGTCATTGGCCTGCATGGCGACTTCATCGCCGGCGCGCGCCTGGACAACCTGCTATCGTGCTATGCCGGCCTGCAGGCTTTGCTGACGGCTGAAACCGACGAAACCTGCGTGCTGGTCTGCAATGACCACGAAGAAGTCGGCTCCTGCTCCGCGTGCGGCGCTGACGGCCCGATGCTTGAGCAGACCCTGCGTCGACTGCTGCCTGAAGGTGATGAATTCGTCCGCACCATTCAGAAATCCCTGCTGGTCTCGGCCGACAATGCCCACGGCGTACACCCCAACTACGCCGACAAGCACGACGCCAATCACGGCCCGAAACTCAACGCAGGCCCGGTGATCAAGGTCAACAGCAACCAGCGCTACGCCACCAACAGCGAAACCGCCGGGTTCTTCCGCCATCTGTGCATGGCCGAGGAAGTGCCTGTGCAAAGCTTCGTGGTGCGCAGCGACATGGGCTGCGGCTCGACCATCGGCCCGATCACCGCCAGCCACCTGGGCGTGCGCACCGTGGACATCGGCTTGCCGACGTTCGCCATGCACTCGATCCGCGAGCTGTGCGGCAGCCACGATCTGGCGCACCTGGTGAAAGTGTTGAGCGCGTTTTACGCCTGCCAGGAATTGCCGTAATCCCTGTAGGAGCCGGCTTGCTGGCGATCCAGGCGACGCGGTGTAACTGACGCACCGCGCCGATCCTATCGCCAGCAAGCCGGCTCCTACCTGAGTGAAAACCGCTAGAATTAAATTATCCCTTCCGACAAGGCAGTCGCCCATGATCTCAATGTCTTCATTCCACGCCATGCTGATCCCGATTCTTGCCGGGATGATCCTGCTGGCCATCGGCTTCAATTTCCGCGACAAGAATGCCGGCGTGTTCGCGATGTGGATCGGCATGCTGACCATCCTCGCCACCGTCGTCTTCAAGATCCTCGCCAAACTCAACGAATAAATCCCTCCCCTTGGCTCGCATTGATTTTGGCGGGCTCGTACACTCGGTCGATCTGCTCTTTTCAAGGTTGACCGCCTAGTGTTCGTTCGTCTTTTTGCCCTGCCCTGTTTTTTCCTCGTCTGCCTCATGGCGCTGCTGCCGATCATGCCCGCCCAGGCCGCCGGCCTGCCAAGCCTGCTCAACGGCTCCGCGAAAACCCAGCCAGAAGCGCAGGAGCCTCTGGGGCAATCCCTCGACGAAGTCATCAAATCGCTGGAGAACGATCAACAACGCAGCAAGTTGCTGGCCGACCTGAAGAAGCTGCGCGACGCCACCAAAAAAGCCCAGCCGGCCACCGAAGAAGGCGTACTCGGCCTGATTGGCGGCACGCTGGCCAATTTCGAAAAACAGTTCTCCGGCGCCGACAGCCCGCTCACGCGCTGGTCCGAAGAATTCAATCTGGCCAAAGACGAACTGATAGCGCTAGCGTTGCCGGCCAATGAATGGCTGCCGATGATTTTTGCCTTCGCCATGATTCTGATGGTCTGGAGCCTGCTGGCCGCCGCGCTGATCTGGCTCGGCCATCGGGTGCGGATGCGCTTCGGCCTGACCGAGGAATTGCCGCAACACCCCAAGGCCCTCGACATGCTGCGTTTTGCCCTGCGCAAACTCGGCCCTTGGCTGATTGCGTTGGTCATCACGGTGTACATGAGTTATGCCTTGCCCTCGTCGCTGGGCAAAAGCCTGGCCATGGTGCTGGCCTACGCGCTGGTGGTCGGCACGTGTTTTTCGGCGATCTGCGTGATCGCCTTTTCCCTGCTCGACGGCCCGCACCGTCACCGCGCGTTATACATCCTGCGGCACCAGGCCTTTCGGCCGCTGTGGCTGATCGGCAGTTTCGCCGCCTTCGGTGAGGCCTTGAACGATCCGCGGCTGGTGACCAGCCTCGGCAGCCACCTGGCGCACACTGCAGCCACCATCGCGAACGTGCTGGCGGCGCTGTCCACCGGCCTGTTCATCCTGCGCTTCCGTCGCCCCATCGCCCATTTGATCCGCAACCAGCCACTGTCCCGGCGCCTGACCCGCCGAGCCCTCAGCGACACCATCGATATTCTCGGGACCTTCTGGTTCGTGCCGGCGCTGGTACTGGTGGCCATCTCACTGTTCGCCACCTTCGTCTCGGCCGGCGACACCAGCACCGCACTGCGTCAGTCGCTGATCTGCACCGTGCTGCTGGTGTTGTGCATGGTCATCAATGGGCTGGTGCGGCGCCATGCGCTGAAACCGCAACGCGGCGTGAAGCGTCATGCGTTGTATTCCGAACGCCTGAAAAGCTTCTTCTATACCCTCGCCCATTTGCTGGTGTGGCTGGCGTTCATCGAACTCGGCCTGCGCGTCTGGGGCATGTCGTTGATTGCGTTCACCGAAGGCGAAGGCCATGAAGTCAGCGTCAAACTGTTCAGCCTCGGTGGCACGCTGATCTTTGCCTGGCTGATCTGGATTCTCAGCGACACCGCGGTGCACCACGCCCTCACCCGCTCACGCAAAGGCCTGGCCAATGCGCGCGCGCAGACGATGATGCCGCTGATTCGCAACGTGCTGTTCGTGACGATCTTCATCGTGGCGCTGATCGTCGCCCTGGCCAACATGGGCATGAACGTCACGCCGCTGCTGGCCGGTGCCGGCGTGATCGGTCTGGCCATCGGTTTCGGTGCACAGTCACTGGTCGCCGACCTGATCACCGGGCTGTTCATCATTATCGAAGACTCCCTGGCCATCGACGACTACGTGGATGTCGGCGGTCACCTCGGCACTGTCGAAGGCCTGACCATTCGCACCGTGCGCCTGCGAGACATCGACGGCATCGTCCACACGATTCCGTTCAGCGAGATCAAAAGCATCAAGAACTACTCACGGGAGTTCGGCTACGCAATCTTCCGCGTGGCGATCCCCTCGAACATGGACATCGATAACGCGATCAAACTGATGCGCGATGTCGGCCAGAAGATGCGCACCGATCCGCTGCAGCGGCGCAATATCTGGTCGCCGCTGGAGATTCAAGGGGTCGAGAGTTTCGAGTCCGGCAACGCGATCCTGCGGGCCCGCTTCAAGACCGCGCCGATCAAGCAGTGGGAGGTTTCCCGGGCGTTCAACCTGTCCCTGAAACGCCACATGGACGAAGCCGGGCTCGATCTGGCGACGCCACGCATGAGTGTGCAGGTGGTGACGGCGGGTGGCGGGCCAGCAACGGAAGAACCCCGCACCCTGTAGGACCCGGCTTGCTGGCGATGGACGCACAGGCACCGCGTTCATTCAGGCCGCAAGCGTAATCGTTCACGTCCATCGCCAGCAAGTCGGCTCCTACAGGGTTCGCGGCCAAACGCAGGATCGGCAGCGACTGACAAATCGCAGGCAAAAAAAATCCCCGAACCAGTCGGGGATTTTTTATGTTCGATCAATCAGCCCGAAAGCGGATCAATCTTCGCGATAGCGACGCAGCTTCAACTGCTTACCGGCAACGCGAGTGTCCTTCAGTTTGGTCAGGAGTTTTTCCAGACCATCTTCCGGCAGCTCGACGAGGCTGAAGCTGTCACGCACCTGGATGCGACCGATCGCTTCACGTGCCAGGCCACCTTCGTTGAGGATGGCGCCCAGCAGGTTCTTGGCAGCGATACCGTCACGCGCGCCCAGCGCGGTACGGCAACGGGCACGACCTTCGGCCAATGGAACCGGAGCGCGACGCTCACGATCACCACGGTCCGGACGATCACCGGTACGCTCTGGACGATCGCCACGC
Organism: Pseudomonas sp. SJZ080; assembly: GCF_007828295.1. NCBI lineage: Bacteria > Pseudomonadati > Pseudomonadota > Gammaproteobacteria > Pseudomonadales > Pseudomonadaceae > Pseudomonas > Pseudomonas sp. SJZ080. The sequence continues at coordinate 55,447 of NZ_VIUK01000012.1, read as the reverse complement.
GGTGCGTTGTTCGGCACCAGTGGACGTTCTTTCTCGATCGCAGCCAGGGTCAACGCCTGAGCGTTGGTGGCCTTGCGCAGCAGAGCGGCAGCCAGTGCACGCGGGGTGCAACCGATGTCAGCGGTCAGGCGATCCAGCAGATCACCGTGAGTCGACTCGGCGTCGCCAACCAACGGCGACAGGCTGTTGGTCAGTTTCTTGATGCGGGCATCGAGAACAGCCTGAGCGTCCGGCAGGCGGACTTCGGCAACTTTCTGACCGGTTACACGCTCGATCACTTGCAGCATGCGGCGCTCACGCGGAGTCACCAGCAGCAGTGCACGACCTTCGCGACCGGCACGGCCGGTACGGCCGATACGGTGAACGTAGGACTCTGGGTCGTACGGCATGTCAACGTTGAACACGTGAGTGATGCGCGGAACGTCCAGGCCACGAGCAGCAACGTCGGTCGCCACAACGATGTCCAGACGGCCATCCTTGAGGGAGTCGATCACGCGCTCACGCTGGTTCTGGGCAATGTCACCGTTCAGCGCAGCGGCTTTGTAGCCTTTGGCTTCCAGGGCGCTGGCCAGGTCCAGGGTCGCTTGCTTGGTGCGCACGAACATGATCAGGGCGTCGAAGTCTTCGACTTCCAGCAGGCTCAATACAGCCGAGGTCTTCTGGTCAGCGTGAACCAACAGGTGAGCCTGTTCGATCGCGGTAACGGTCTGAGTCTTGGTCTGAATTTTCACGTGTTGCGGATCGCGCAGGTGGCGTTCGGCAATGGCACGGATCGACTGTGGCAGGGTGGCCGAGAACAGTACGGTCTGACGGGTTGCTGGCAGAGCCTTGAAGATGACTTCCAGGTCGTCCATGAAGCCCAGCTTGAGCATTTCGTCAGCTTCGTCGAGAACCAGGTGGTTCACGGTCGACAGGACTTTTTCGTCGCGACGCAGGTGGTCGCACAGACGGCCCGGGGTGGCGACAACGATCTGTGCGCCGTTACGGATTGCTTTCAGTTGTGGGCCCATAGGCGCGCCGCCGTAAACGGCCACAACGGTAACGCCCGGCATTTGCTTGGCGTAGGTTTCGAAAGCGGTTGCTACTTGCAGCGCCAACTCACGGGTTGGCGCCAGGATCAGGGCTTGCGGCTCGCGCTTGGCAGGATCGATGCAATGCAGAATAGGCAGGGCGAACGCAGCGGTTTTACCCGTACCGGTTTGCGCCTGACCAATCATGTCGTGACCGGCCATGATGATCGGGATCGATTGCTGCTGAATAGCCGAAGGCTCTTCGTAGCCAGTCGCGATGACGGCTGCAAGAATATTCGGATTAAGATTAAAAGCGGCGAAGCCGCCGGTTTCCTGGGTCATGGGTCTGCCTCTAAGTGCATCCGCAAAGACCCATGCTCCAAAGCTGCGCATGCCGTGTAAGACTCAAGAGTCGCCCTGGCTGCTTTGTCGGCGGGGATTTGCGAAAACGAATGAATGAAAAAGATTCGTCAAGGGAGAGTCCGCTGTGCGGACGTGCAGCCGAAGCTGACTTCGGGGAATTGCGCTACCTAAACGCGGCCCGGTTAAAGGCCGGCGCGCACTATACCGGAATTCGCCCAAAAAGGGAGCATTATTTGTCGGAAATCTGACGCATACACCGTTATGTCACAGGCTTTGCAGATAATCGTGCAGCGGTCTATTTTTCAAAGGCCCAGCCCTGCTGGCGATGGCGCTAAAACGCTTCACCCTTGTGACGCAGCCTTGCGGTCTCAAACTCCTTCCCGCCCGAGGAATTGCCTGATGAATCAACCCGTTACCGGCCGTGTGACCTGCGAACGGCGCGGCCATGTCTTGTTGATCGGCCTGGATCGGGTGGCCAAGCGCAACGCCTTCGATCTCGACTTGCTCAATGCCCTCAGCCTGGCCTACGGCGAATTCGAGGCCGACGGCGAGGCGCGGGTGGCGGTGGTGTTCGGCCATGGCGAGCATTTCACTGCCGGGCTCGACCTGGTCAATGCCAGCGCAGCGCTGGCCGAAGGCTGGCAAGCGCCGCCCGGAGGCTGCGATCCGTGGGGCGTGTTCGCAGGTCCGCGCGTCAGCAAACCGGTGATCGTCGCCGCGCAAGGTTACTGCCTGACCATCGGCATCGAGCTGATGCTGGCTGCCGACATCAACCTGTGTGCCAGCAACACCCGGTTCGCCCAGAAAGAAGTGCAGCGCGGGATCTTCCCGTTTGGCGGCGCGACGCTGCGCCTGCATCAGGTTGCAGGCTGGGGCAATGCCATGCGCTGGCTGCTGACGGGCGATGAGTTCGATGCCCATGATGCGCTGCACCTGGGCCTGGTGCAGGAAGTCATGGCCAGCGAGGATTTGTTGCCGCGGGCGATAGAACTGGCTGAGCGGATTGCCCGGCAGGCACCGATGGGGGTTCAGGCGACGTTGATGTCGGCGCGACAGGCACGTTACGAAGGGGAAACCGCCGCGGCGCAGGGATTGCCGGCGCTGGTGAAGAAGTTGTTGGCGAGTGAGGATGCGAAGGAAGGTGTGCGGTCGATGCTGGAAAAGCGACCGGGCGTGTTCAAAGGGGTCTGAGATTTGTAGTGATTTTGAGGGCCCCTTCGCGAGCAAGCCCGCTCCCACAGTGGAACGCATTCCAAATGTGGGAGCGGGCTTGCTCGCGAAGGGGCCATCACTGGCGACACATCAAGTCGCCGGGCGAATCGCCTTGATCAACGACTGCAACGAATAACCCAACCGCGGCGCCAACGATTCGGCCCGCGCCACCAACCCGTCCATGTCCAAGTCCTGATCCAGTTCCGAAGGCACGATCAGAATCACATTGCCCTCCTTCACCGGCAGCTCCCAGTAGTGCCGATGATAAAGCCCGCGCAACAACGCCGCGCCCAACGGTTTGCCATCGTCGGTGGCCCACTGATTGATCACCAGCCACCCCCCCGGATTCAGGCGTTTCTGACAGTTTTCCAGAAAACTCCAGGCCAGGTGCCCGACGCCCGGCCCGACATCGGTATAGAGGTCGACGAAAATCAGGTCGGCAGATTCAGCGGTATCGAGCAATTCCAGCGCGTCGCCAACCCGGATGTACAGCCGAGGATCGTCATCCAGCCCAAGGTATTCGATGGCCAGGCGCGGCACGTCGGGGCGCAGCTCGATGGCCTCGACATCTTCCAGCGGCAGGAATTTCAGGCACGCCTGGGTCAGCGTGCCGGCGCCCAGGCCGAGGAACAGCGCGCTTTCCGGTTGCTCGTGGCACAACGCACCGATCAGCATCGCCCGGGTGTAATCGTATTCGAGCCAGCTCGGATCCGCGGTGAATACACAGCTCTGTTCGATGGCATCACCGAACTCGAGAAAACGGTAATCGGCCACTTCCAGCACACGAATCACGCCGAACTCGTCCTGTACCTCGGCGAGCAGATGCTCGACGCGCTCCTCAGTCATTTCGTCTCCTGATCGTTACCGGGCCCGGCAACGTAGTACACCGCCACATGACGCGGCAAAAGCGCGATTGTCCGCGAAGCGACGGGAACAGGTCACGCACTAATTTGCTGATAACATGAACGCCCGAGCGAAAAACAACCGAGACCGTGATGAGCCAATCCTGGAGCCCTGACAGCTGGCGCGCCCTGCCGATCCAGCAACAACCTGTTTATCCTGACGCCGCGCATTTGCTGCACGTCGAGCAAACCCTGGCCAGCTATCCGCCGCTGGTGTTTGCCGGTGAAGCCCGGGAGTTGCGCCGTCAGTTCGCTGAAGTGACCCAGGGTCGCGCGTTTCTGTTGCAGGGCGGCGACTGCGCCGAAAGCTTCGCAGAATTCTCCGCCGCGAAAATCCGCGACACCTTCAAAGTGCTGCTGCAAATGGCGATCGTCATGACCTTCGCGGCCGGTTGCCCGGTGGTCAAGGTCGGGCGCATGGCCGGTCAGTTCGCCAAGCCGCGCTCGGCCAACGACGAAACCATCGACGGCGTGACCCTGCCGGCCTACCGCGGCGACATCGTCAACGGCATCGGTTTCGATGAAAAAAGTCGAGTGCCGGACCCGGAACGGCTGCTGCAGTCCTACCACCAGTCCACCGCCACCCTGAACCTGCTGCGCGCCTTCGCCCAGGGCGGTTTTGCCGACCTGCATCAGGTGCACAAGTGGAACCTGGACTTCATCGCCAACTCGGCGCTGGCAGAGAAATACAGCCACCTCGCCGACCGCATCGATGAAACGTTGGCGTTCATGCGCGCCTGCGGCATGGACAGTTCGCCGCAATTGCGCGAAACCAGTTTCTTCACCGCCCACGAAGCGCTGCTGCTGAACTACGAAGAAGCCTTCGTGCGTCGCGACAGCCTGACCAACGATTACTACGACTGCTCGGCGCACATGCTGTGGATCGGCGACCGCACCCGTCAGCTGGACGGTGCTCACGTCGAATTCCTGCGCGGGGTGAACAACCCGATCGGGGTCAAGGTCGGCCCGAGCATGAACCCCGAAGACCTGATCCGCCTGATCGACGTGCTCAACCCGGACAACGATCCGGGGCGCTTGAACCTGATCGCGCGGATGGGCGCGAACAAGGTTGGCGATCACTTGCCGGCGCTGATCCGCGCAGTGCAGCGTGAAGGCAAGCAAGTGCTCTGGAGTTCCGACCCGATGCACGGCAACACTATCAAGGCCAGCAGCGGCTACAAGACCCGTGACTTTGCGCAGATTCTTGGCGAGGTGAAGCAGTTCTTCCAGGTTCACCAAGCGGAAGGCAGTTATGCCGGTGGCATCCATATCGAGATGACCGGGCAGAATGTCACCGAGTGCATTGGTGGTGCACGGCCGATTACCGAGGATGGCTTGTCGGACCGGTATCACACCCATTGTGATCCGCGGATGAATGCTGATCAGTCGCTGGAATTGGCGTTCCTCATTGCTGAAACCCTGAAGCAAGTCCGACGGTAAACCGCGTCGCTCCCATCGCGAGCAAGCCCGCTCCCACATTTGACCGTGTTGTCCCGACGGACGCGGTCAAATGCGGGGGCGGGCTTGCTCGCGATGAGGCCCGTTCAGACGACATCAATATTGGCCAATGCCACCCGCAACCGCGCCGCACTCGCCCGCGGACAATTCAACTGAACCCGCGCCAACCCCAACCAATCCGCCATCCGCCGCAAATTCACCGCCAGCGCCAGCATCCCCTCCTCGTCCAGCCCCGGCTCCTCCTCATGCACGGCATGCACCGCGAGCCGCCCCAACGCCCGTTCGGCCCGCAAATCCACCCGCGCGGCAATCCGTTCGTTGTGTAAAAACGGCAGCACGTAATACCCGTAGATGCGTTTGTCCGGCGGCGTGTAGATCTCCAGCCGATAGCGAAAATCGAACAGGCGCTCGGTACGGCTGCGCTCCCAGATCAGCGAATCGAAGGGTGACAGCAAGGCGCTGGCCTGGGCCCTGCGCGGCACTTTCGGCTCGGGCAGACAAAACGCCGGTTGCCGCCACCCCTGAACCTCGCAAGTCTGCAACTCACCCGCCTCCACCAGTTCCGCCAGACGCGGACGCGCATCGCCGGGGCTCATTCGAAAGTAGTCTCGCAGGTCCTTCTCCGTCGCCACCCCCAAGGCATTGGCGGCATGCAGCAGCAGCCCGCGCTGCGCCTCGTCTTCCAAGAGCAACGGCTGCTGCAGAATCGCGGAGGGAATAACCCGCTCCGGTAGATCATAAAGCCGCTCGAATCCACGCCGTCCGGCCACAGTCACTTCACCGGCGGCGAACAGCCATTCCAGCGCATGCTTTTCCGCACTCCAGTCCCACCACGACCCTGCCCGCTCCTGGCGGGTCGACAGACTCCCGGCACCCAGCGCACCGAGCTCCTGAACCGAGGCCAGCACTCGGCGAATGGTGGCCTGCTGCTCACGCCCGAAACGCGCCAGTTGCTGATAGATATCTTCACCACGGGTCGCACGCTGCATGCGCCAGCGCATCAACGGGTACATCGACAGGGGTAGCAACGAGGCTTCATGGCCCCAGTATTCGAACAGCGTGCGTCGACGGCCCGAACTCCAGGCAGCCTGGTCGAGCAAGTCGGATGAGTAGTTGCCGAGGCGGGAAAACAAGGGAAGGTAGTGCGAGCGCACCAACGCATTGACCGAATCGATCTGCAGAATGCCCAGCCGCTCGATCAGGCGATTGAGCTGAAGCGCCTTGATCGCCGCCGGCGACTGGCGCCCATTGAACCCTTGGGCGGCCAGCGCCAGGCGTCGAGCCTGTTTGATGGAAAAGGACAGCGTTGCGGGCATGAGCATCTCCTTGTCTGCTCGCAACCTACCTCACCGGAAGACGGTTTGTGTAGTTGTGGGTCACTCATTTGTGCATCGGGTCATCCCAGAATGGGCGGATGCTTTCGTGCTCGACATCCGCACGACTGAGCCCGATGTCCTTCAGCGCTTCGTCGCTCATGCCCGCCAACAACTCGCGTTCACGGTGCAATTCATACCAGCGACTGATTTTGTGCAACAAATCGGATACCACGTGGATGGAATGTTTTTCTACCTCGACATAACCTTTTTGACCTTTCATCTTGTTGCCCTCCGTTTGGGATGGCTCAAGTGTCTCGCCGGGGCTAAGATCAATCCAACGAATGTTTCTTATGAAACACATCTCGGAGATTGATGTATGTCCGCCTTCCCAAGTATCGACACCGAAGTGCTGCGCACCTTTGTCGCCATTGCCGACCAAGGCGGTTTCACCCGCGCCGGGGAACTGGTCAACCGCACGCAATCCGCCGTAAGCATGCAAATGAAACGGCTGGAAGAGGATGTGTTGCAGCGCCAACTGTTTCAACGCGACGGCCGACAGGTGCGGTTGACGGCTGAAGGACAGGTCCTGCTGGGCTACGCGCGGCGCATCCTCAAGTTGCATAGCGAAGTGTTCAACACGCTGCGCGAGCCGCACATGGTCGGCATGGTGCGCATCGGCACCCCGGACGATTATGTGATGCGTTTTCTGCCGGGGATTCTGCGCCGGTTTGCCCAGTCGTATCCGCTGATCCAGATCGAAGTCCACTGCGAATCTTCAAAACAATTGCTGCTGCGTCAGGACCTGGACCTGACGATCGTGACCCGAGAACCGGGCAGCGAGATCGGCCAGTTGTTGCGCAAGGAGCGTTTTGTCTGGGCCGAAGCGCAATGTTTCAGTGCCCATGAGCAAACGCCGCTGCCGCTGGCGATGTTCAACAGCGATTGCTTCTGCCGTTTATGGGCGTGCAATGCCCTCGATGCCATGGGCCGCGATTATCGCGTGGCCTACAACAGCGACAGCCTGTCGGCGATCATGGCGGTGGTCAGCGCCGGCCTGGCGGTGACCGCACAACTGGAAAGCCTGGTCACCCCGGACATGCGCATTCTCGGTGAAGCCGAAGACCTGCCAGTGTTGCCGGAGGCAAGCATCATGCTGCTGCGCAACCTGCACAACCCATCGCCGATCACTGAATGCCTGGCCGAACACATCGTCGAAGGGTTCAAACTTTAAAGGCGAGCATCACCGCGCACAGTACCAGGAAGCCACAGAACAGCCCGCGCAGCAGCCGCTCCGGCATGGCGTGGGCGATCCTCACCCCCCAACTGATGCTCATCAGGCCGCCGACGGCCAACGGCACGCCGATCATCCAGTCCACTTGATGATGCACGGCATAAGTCACCAGCGTGACGCCCGTGCTGGGTAACGCCAGCGCCAGCGACAAACCTTGGGCCACCACCTGGCTGGTGCCGAACAGGCTGGTCAGCACTGGCGTTGCCACCACCGCCCCGCCCACGCCAAACAATCCGCCCATGGTCCCGGAAGCCGCGCCGAGTACGCCCAGCCATGGCCATGAGTAATTCATCTGCGAACTGACCGGCGCACTGGCGTAGAACATTCGCATCAGGTTGTAGGCCGACAGTGCGATCAGGAACGCAACAAACCCAACGCGCATGGTTTGCGCATCAATGCCCACTGCCCAGATCGAACCGATCCACGCAAAGCAAAAACCCATCGACGCCAGTGGCAGCGCGTGACGCAATTCAATTTTATTGCGCTGGTGATAGCGCCACAAAGCCAGCATCACGTTCGGCACCACCATGACCAGCGCAGTGCCTTGGGCAATCTGCTGATCGAGACCGAACAACACGCCGAGCAACGGAATGGCGATCAGCCCGCCGCCAATGCCAAACAGACCGCCCAGGGTTCCCAGGGCGGCGCCGAATACCAGGTACATCAAAAACTCAATCACGGCCGATTTCCTATTGTCTCAGGCGATCCATCCTACGCAGTCGGCGCTGGCGGGGAAACGCACAGCAACGCACAATGGCTATGCCAACTTCGCACAAGCACTGACGACACCATGAACCCCAATCAATTGACCGACCAACTGGGTCTGTTCCTCGATGTACTGGAAACCGGCAGTTTCTCTGGCGCATCCCGCCGTCATCCGCTGACCCCCTCGGCCGTGGCGCGGCGCATCGACAGCCTGGAAAACGCCGTCGGCAGCCAGTTGTTTATCCGCAGTACCCATGCGGTGCGTGCGACGCCGGCCGGATTGGCATTTGCCGAGCGCGCGCGGCGGATTGTGGCGGAGCTGCAACTGGCGCGGGCCGAAGCGGTGTCCCTGAGCAGCGCGCCGGAGGGCTTGATCCGGATCGACGCGCCCGCCGCGTTCGGCCGGCGGCATCTGGCGCCGGTGATCGCTGATTTTCTGATGCTCTACCCCGGTCTCGACGTGCAATTGCACCTGATCGACAGTTTTGTCGACATGCAGGGTTTGAACCTGGGCAAGGTCGATCTGGTACTGCGTGCCGGGCAAATGGCTGACACCCGCCTGGTGGCCACGCCGCTGGCGAGCATTGTGCGCATTGCCTGCGCCAGCCCCGACTATCTGAAGCGTCGCGGCGTACCGTCCGACCCGTCGCAGTTGATTGAGCACGACGGCCTCGACTGGGATGGCCTCGCCCCGCCCTTCGCCTGGCGTTTCGAGCGGGATGGGCAAATGCACCTGCACCGTCCATCGCGCATCCGCATGAGTGCGAACAATGCCGAAGCGCTGGTCTGCGGCGCGCTGGCCGGCTTGGGTGTCGCGCACTTGCCGACCTGGCTGGCCAGCGAATACTTGCTGCGAGGCGAGTTGCTGCCGCTGTTTTGCGAAAACGGCCTGCCACCAGCGGAAACCACCGGCATCTATGCCTTGCGCCTGGAGCAGCAACCCAATTCCCGCAGTCGTTTACTGCTGGAATACCTGAAAACACGCTTCAGCCCCATTCCGCCATGGGACTTGGCCCTGCAAACCAACCTGGACCGGCACTAGTCCAGAATTGTCTGGCGCATTAAAGATTCGCCCGCTAGATTTATAACGATCACTGATCAAGGCTTCGAAATGAACACCGAGCGCAACCTCTCCGATAACTGCGACGCCCTGCTGCTGGATAATCAGGCCTGCTTCGCCCTGCATTCCACCTCGCTGCTGATGACCAAGGTCTACAAGCCGCTGTTGCAAGCACTGGGCCTGACCTATCCGCAATACCTGGCGATGATGGTGTTGTGGGAACAGGACGGTTTGACCGTAGGCGAAATCAGCACGCGCCTGCTGACCGATCCTGGCTCACTGACGCCACTGCTCAAACGCCTGGAAGCCGAAGGCTTGCTCAGCCGCACCCGCAGCCGCGAAGACGAACGGGTGGTGATTGTCGAACTCACCGAACAGGGCCGCGCCTTGCGGGACAAGGCTCGCGGAGTTCCCCAGTGCATCCTCGGCGCCAGCGGGATGTCGCTGGAGAGACTGCAGAAACTGCAGGCAGAGCTGCAAGTGCTGCGCAGCAATCTGCAAAACAGCCTCTGATCCCAACCCACCACAAATTCCCCTGTGGGAGCGGCGGTGCGACGATTCGACTTGCTCGCGAATGCGGTGTGAGATTCAGCAGATGTGTTGACTGACACATCGCATTCGCGAGCAAGCCCGCTCCCACATTTGGTTTGCAGTGACCTCGGGAGTCCTGTTCACCCGCCCTCACCCCGAAAAAAATTCACCGTCGAAAAACCCCGCCTGAACCGCTCTAAATCAATAGTCTTGCCTGCAATCACTCTCTCACTCCTTCACCCTCGCCAAACTTTTTTTAAAATTTATCTTGCACGCTAAATATCAGCGCGCTACATTTGGCTCGTACTTACTTAGCGCGCAAACATTTAGCGCAAAACAAACAAATCCAAACGAGGCTCACACCATGCAAACTCTCTACACCGCAATCGCAACCTCCACTGGCGGCCGTGATGGTCGTGCGGTTTCCAGCGACAACATCCTCGACGTCAAACTTGCTACCCCGAAAGAGCTCGGTGGTGCTGGCGGCGCTGCCACCAACCCTGAACAATTGTTCGCTGCCGGTTACTCGGCCTGCTTCATTGGCGCGCTGAAATTCGTCGCCAGCCAGACCAAACGAAGCATCCCGGCCGACGCCTCGATCACCGCCCATGTCGGCATCGGTCAGATTCCTGGTGGTTTCGGCCTGGACATCGACCTGCACGTCAGCCTGCCTGGCCTGGAACAAGCCGATGCGCAATCCCTGGTCGACGCCGCCCACCAGGTCTGCCCTTACTCCAACGCCACCCGTGGCAACGTCGATGTGCGCCTGCACGTTACCGTCTAACTGCTGACTCCACGACCGAACAGGAAACGAACATGAACACTTTCAGCAAAGTCTTGACCGGTACCCTTCTCGCCCTGTCCATCCACAGTGCATTCGCGGGCGATGGGGTTGAGCACAACACCCAGGCGTTCCTCGATGTGCTGAATGCCGGCACCGGCAAACCGATGGAACAGCTTTCACCGAAAGATGCCCGGGCCATTCTGGTCGGCGCGCAAGCCGGGGTGAAATTGACGCTGCCAAAAGCGGACGTCAGCCAGAAGACCATTCAAGTCGACGGCCAACCGATCAGCCTGACCATCGTCCGTCCGGCCGGGGTCAAAGGCGAGCTGCCGGTGTTCATGTTCTTCCACGGCGGTGGTTGGGTGCTGGGGGATTTCCCGACTCACGAGCGGTTGGTTCGGGATCTGGTCACGGGCTCGGGTGCAGCGGCGGTGTTCGTCAATTACACCCCGTCGCCGGAAGCGCATTACCCGGTGGCAATCAACCAGGCTTACGCCGCGACCAAATGGGTGGCTGAGCACGGTAAAGAAATCAACGTCGACGGCAAGCGTCTGGCCGTGGCCGGTAACAGCGTCGGCGGCAACATGGCGGCCGTGGTTGCACTGATGGCCAAGGACAAAGGCACCCCGGCGATCAAATTCCAGGTGCTGCTGTGGCCGGTGACGGATGCAAACTTTGAAACGGCGTCTTACAACCAGTTTGCCGAGGGGCACTTCCTCACCAAAAACATGATGAAGTGGTTCTGGGACAACTACACCACCGATGCCAAGCAACGTAACGAGATCTACGCTTCGCCACTGCGAGCGACCACTGCCCAGCTCAAAGGCTTGCCACCTGCGTTGGTGCAAACGGCCAGCGCCGATGTGCTGCGCGATGAAGGTGAGGCGTACGCCCGCAAACTCGACGAGGCCGGTGTGCCGGTGACGGCGGTTCGCTACAACGGCATGATTCACGATTACGGTTTGCTGAATGTGGTGAGCCAGGTGCCAGCGGTGCGCTCGGCGATGTTGCAGGCGTCTGAAGAGCTCAAGCAACACCTGAAGAAATAACACCTCCACCCTGTAGGAGCCGGCTTGCTGGCGATAGCGGTCTCACGGACGCCATCGCCAGCAAGCCGGCTCCTGCAGTTTTTTCGGCGTTTTCCCAGTCTGCGTTTTTCAGACAAGGCACAAAAAAGCCCGACTCAATGGTCGGGCTTTTTCATTCCTGAAGCGGTGCTTATTTGGCACGGCCTTTGTAGGAACCGCCTTCGCGGGTATCGATCTCGATCATGTCGCCGATTTCGATGAAGTCAGCAACCGACAGCTCGGTACCGTTCTTCAGTTTGGCAGGCTTCATCACCTTGCCGGAAGTGTCGCCGCGAGCGGAACCTTCGGTGTAGTCAACCTGACGCACGATAGTGGTCGGCAGTTCTACGGAAACCAGACGCTCTTCGAAGAAGATCGCTTCGCAAACATCGGTCATGCCTTCTTCAACGAAAGGCAGAACGGCTTCGATGTCTTCAGCGTTCAGCTCGTACATGGTGTAGTCGGTGGTGTCCATGAACGTGTAGGTGTCGCCGCTGATGAAGGACAGGGTCGCTTCTTTGCGGTCGAGGATTACGTCGTCCAGTTTGTCGTCGGCGCTGTAAACGATCTCGGTCTTGTAACCGGTCAGCAGGTTTTTCAGCTTGGTCTTCATGATCGCGCTGTTACGACCAGACTTGGTGAATTCAGCTTTCTGAACCAGCCAAGGATCGTTTTCGAGACGGATCACGGTACCGGGTTTCAGTTCTTTACCAGTTTTCATTGCGAATATCCGAATTTGGATGGGATTTACAAAAATCTAGGCCGCGTATCATATCCAATTTAGGTAAAACTGTACCAGCGCCGCGGCAAGATCTGCCTGCAAGGCTTGTTCCAGACACCACGCTTCGGCATGTTTTTGCAGTTCCGGCCAGTGTTTACGGGTCGTCAGCCAGTGACCCGACATATCATGCCCGGCATTCCACGCACGCCAAAGCCCGCTGATCGCCTCGCGGGCAGGCGCAGACAGGTCTTTTGTGTACAGCGTCAGGAAGGCTTCGAGCTTGTCCAGGTGAATGTCTTCGTCCTGCCGATAGATGTGCCAGAGCAGTGGCCGGCCCGCCCATTGGGCGCGGACAAACGAATCTTCGCCGCGCACAGCGTTGAAATCGCAGCACCAGAGCAAGTGATCGTATTGCTCCTGTCGGACGAACGGCAGCACTTGCACGGTCAAGGCCTCGCGCACATGCACGGCGCCCGCCGCCAATCCGTCGACACCGAGCCAACGCTCGACATCACCCAGAATCCGCCCTTCGGGCACCAACAGATGCGTAGGCGTCGAATCGGCGGCCATGACCTCCAGCCAACTCGCCAGGCCGGTATTTTCATAGGCAAACAGCGAGATCAGCTGCGCGCCTTGTGCATGATTAATCCCTAACTCTTGCAGGAATTTTCGCTGAGCCTCGGGGCTTTGCTGAAAGTGCCGGCGTCGCTCGAGCAATCCGCTTTCACGCAGCAGGCCACCGGTGCCCTTCTGGAAGCCCGGAAAGAAAAAGTACTTCTGCACGCTTTTGTATTTCACCGACGGCAAACCGTGGCAGCCGATGACCCAGTCTTCGGCACTCAGATAATCGAGGTTCATCCACAACGGCGGCTTTTCCCGCGCGGCCATGGCGTCCATGTAGCCGCTCGGCAACTGGCAGGCGAATGCGGCGATCACGACATCGGCGGCGTCGGCGGGCAACCAGTCGGCTGGCCATTGCCGGACTTCGACACCGTCCTGCCACTGCTGCGCGACATGGATGTCGATCTCTGGACAGAGTCGCTCAAAGGCTCGCAGGTCATCGACCCACAAACGCACTTCCAGCGAATGCTCGGCGACCAGTTGTCGGGCCAGGCGCCAGGTCACGCCGATGTCGCCAAAGTTGTCGACCACGGCGCAAAAAATGTCCCAGCGCCTGCGGCTTTTCATTTGAGGCATTACAGGCATTCCAGGCTCCCGTTGGCAAAGGCGCCGATTGTCCGCATAAATTACTCCGTGCAGAAGAGCCGACGGCGATTAATCTTCATGCGACAATCGCCGTTCGCCCGCGACCACCCGCCAGGAGGCAGTCATGCCCTACCGCCCCAACCCGCGCCGCCCCTTGCCGATTCAGCTCAATGCCCTGCAACTGACCGGCAGCATTGCCCTCGGATTGTGGCTGGGATTCCTCGCCATCGCGCTGACCTGCTGGCTCGCTTCCCGACTGTTGTTCAACGAGCAATTGGCGCCGGTCGCGCAAGCGATAGAGCAACTGGCGAAACCACCCGTGGTCGCACCACCGGTGCCGGATCTTCCGCCGCAGAGCCCGCTGTTCGATCAATACGAAGAGAACCTGCGCAAGAACGAGCAGCAGCAACGACTGGATCAGGCCCGCAGCACCAGCCGTAATCTGGCCAATCCGAAATGCCAGTTCTGGCTGCAACAGGACCAGACCGCGCCAAGCGAAAAAAGCCGCGCCAACGTCCTGCAATTCTGCGACTGACCATGAATAAACAGACGGTCCATCAACTGATTCTCGACAAGCTGCGTGTCGACCTCGACATCGCCGAACGTGCCGCGCAAACCGCGTACGAAACCGCGACCCACGAAGAAAACATCGCCGAAAACAAGTACGACACACTGGGGCTGGAGGCGTCATACCTGGCAGCCGGGCAGGCGAAACGGGTCGAGGAAATCAGGCAATCGCTGGCGCTGTGCCAGAACCTGACGCTGCGGCCTTACGACGATCAGCGCGGCATCGAAGTCGGTGCCCTGCTCGGTCTGGAAGACGAAAAGGGTCGTGAACAATGGCTGTTTCTGGCCCCCGATGCAGCGGGTTTGAAGGTCGATCTGGTGGGGCAAATGATTACCGTCATCACCCCTCGCTCACCGCTGGGCAAAAGCCTGCTGGGCAAGTTCGAAGGGGACGAGGTGGAGATTCTGGTGGCGGGCGCTCGGCAACAGTTTTCTGTCACCGAGGTGGTCTGAAACCGGAGATTAATGGACCGGCAGTTCGACGCCGTCGAACAGCTCTTCCAGTTCCTGCTTGTTGTGGCACTGAATGGCTTTGGCCATGATTTCGCGGGTCAGGTGCGGAGCGAACTTTTCGATGAAGTCGCACATGAAGCCACGCAGGAAGGTGCCGCGACGGAAACCGATTTTGGTGATGCTGGATTCGAACAATTCGCTGGCGTCGAGCACGACCAGATCACTATCGAGCTTGGTGTCGACCGCCATTTTCGCCACGATGCCCACACCCAGACCCAATCGCACGTAGGTCTTGATCACGTCGGCGTCAGCGGCGGTGAACACCACTTTCGGCGTCAGGCCGCGATGGCTGAACGCTTCGTCGAGTTTCGAACGGCCGGTGAAACCGAATACGTACGTCACGATCGGGTATTCGGCCAGCGCTTCAAGGGTCAGCTTCGACAGCTTGGTCAGCGGATGGCCCTGAGGCACGACCACGCAGCGGTTCCAGCGGTAGCACGGCATCATCACCAGATCACCGAACAGCTCGAGGGCTTCGGTGGCGATGGCAAAATCGACGGTGCCGTCAGCGGCCATTTCGGCGATCTGCATCGGCGAACCCTGGTGCATGTGCAGCGCAACGTCCGGGTATTGCTTGATGAAATTGCTGATCACCGGCGGCAACGCGTAACGCGCCTGGGTGTGCGTGGTAGCGATCGACAGGGTGCCTTTTTTCTCGTTGGAGAATTCCTGGGCGATCTGCTTGATGCTTTCAACCTTGCGCAGGATCTCGCCAGCGGTGGTGATGATGCGCTCGCCGGCCGGGGTGACGCGGGTCAGGTGCTTGCCGCTGCGAGCAAAAACCTCGACGCCCAATTCGTCTTCCAGCAGACGGATCTGCTTGCTGATACCCGGTTGCGAGGTGTAAAGGCTTTGGGCTGTAGCGGAAACGTTGAGGTCGTGGTGCGCCACTTCCCAGATGTAGCGCAGTTGTTGAAGCTTCATATGAATCCCTCAAAGCAGGTAGACGCCACGGGCATCAGCGACGGTATATAACTATATTAATGGTTTGAAGAATAAATCTAGAACTTTTTCATCAAAACGCCACTATTCATGTTCCAGTCGTGTGCTAGCGATCGCCCTTGCGACGGCGCTCCACCAGCGGCACCAGATAGACCGGAACCCGAGCCAACTGCAACACCCGCGCTGCGGTCCTGCCCAACGGCGTTTCCGCGCCAGCACCATGGCTATGACTACCTACGATCAACAAATCCACGGAGAGTTTCTGCGCCTGGTCGAGAATCACCTGCGACGGATCGCCCTGAAGCACCCGCACCGCCTGAATCCGGTCCAGATCGTGCGCACCCTCGTCCCCCAACTCCTCACGAAAACTGTCGAGCACCCGCTGCTCGATACTGGCAATGACGGTGTTCAGGCCCTGACTGTGAAACTCGTTCAACGCCTGTTCATCGAGGTAACTCTGAAGCACCGATTCGGCAAACAACCCCATCGGCTCAACCGCGTGCACCACATACAAGTCAGCATCGAATGTTCGAGCCAGCTCCAGGGCATGCTGCATCACTAACGGTGCGTACAGACCGAGGTCAGTGGCATACAGCATCGAACGAATCATATGACCTCCTCGAGTGCCAACATGGCGGAGATTGATTCAGCTTAGCAGTGCCTTGGCGAACACGACGTCCCGCGTAACGCGTTGAACGGCGGGCTTAAACCTTTTGCTCGTTGCTTATGCCATGGGGCACATGACCGGTAGCGACCACCTCGCGGGCCAACTCGCAATGGCCGGCCTGATCGTCGAAAAACACGTCGGCGGCAAAGGCTTCGAGGAAGGCGGACTTGGTCAGGCCACCGAGAAACAACGACTCATCCAGGCGAATGTCCCACTCGCGCAACGTGCGGATCACCCGCTCATGGGCGGGCGCCGAACGGGCGGTGACCAACGCGGTGCGGATCGGACAGGCGTCCTCCGGGAACTCGCGCTGCAACAGATTGAGTGCCGCGAGAAAGCCTTTGAACGGCCCGCCGCGCAGTGGCTCGCGGGCACTTTCGCGTTCGCTGGCCTGAAACGCTTCCAGGCCGCCCGACTGATAAACACGCTCCGACTCGTCGGAAAACAGCACTGCGTCACCGTCGAAGGCAATCCGCAATTCATCGCTAGCAGCACGGCTGGCCCCGCCCGACAGAATGGTCGCCGCCGCGAAACCGGCATCCAGTGCACTGCGCACGTCTTCGGCGTGGGTCGACAGAAACAGGTCGCAACCAAACGCTTTGAGATACGGATACGGACTGCGCCCACCGACAAACGCCGCACGGGAGATCGCCAGTCCGTAATGGTGAATCGAGTTGAACACCCGCAGCCCCGTGTCGGCGCTGTTGCGCGATACCAGGATCACCTCGACCCTGGCGCGGCCGAGGCGGGTATTGAGGCTGAGGAGTTTTTCCACCAACGGGAAGGCATCACCGGGCTCGAGGATTTCGTCTTCGTGTTCGATCTGATATTGCCGGTAGGCCTCGACGCCGCTCGACAGGTAAACCTTGTGGCTTTCGCTCAGGTCGAACAGCGCGCGCGAAGAAATCGCCAGTACCAGTTTGTCGTCAATCGTCTTTGCCATGCCCTTCCCCCTCGGGTTGATCGACTCAGGTGTTGCGTCGATCGATAAAACTCAAGCCGCGATACAACGCTTCGATTCGTGGCAATTCGCAGCCGGCGGCCTTGGCTGCCGCCAGTGGCCGGGCGTAAATCGCCTCCAGTTCCAGCGGTCGCTTGTGCAGAAAATCGTGGTACATGCTCGGCCAGTAGTCCGGCATTTTTTCGGTCATCATGAACAGATAGTCGGCGTAACCGGCCGGCATGTCGTGACCGCAGGCCTTGGCACCCTGAACCACTTCGGCCATCAAGGCCTTGATCAGTTCCCGGCTGTCGGCATCGGCCATCAACGGTGTGGTGCCCGCGCCGAGCAGAACCGACAGGCCGTTGTAAGGGATATTCCAGACCAGTTTCTGCCAGCGCGCCTGATGCAGGTTCGGCATGGCCTGGGAGTCGATGCCGGCGCTGCGGAACAACCCGGCGCCTTCCTCGACAATTGCCATGCTCGCCTGTTCATCGGTGGCGGGGCCACTGTGGTAACCGACGTTCACCGCACCAAGGGCCTGATGAGTGATCGCACCGGGGCCGGTGCGATGGACGCAGATCAGGCAGAGCCCGCCGAGCAGGTGCAGGGAATCCGGAAGCAAGGCTCGCAGACCGTCCTCGACGTCCAGGCCGTTTTGCAGCAACAGCACCTTGGCGTTCGGTGCCGCCGCTTGAATGATCGCCGGCGCCAGACCGGCATTGCTGGTGGTCTTCGCGCCCACCAGCAACCAGTCGCAGGGCGGCATGTCTTCGGCCGATGAATAGGCCTGTACCGGATTCAACGCCAGCGCACCGTGCACCGCACTGTCGAGTTGCAACCCGCGTTCGGCCACCACCGAAAATTCGCTGCGCAACAGAAAATGCACGTCGAAACCGGCACGCGCCAGCATCAACCCATAGAAACCACCGATCGCACCGGTCCCGATAATACCAATGGTCGGTTTGGCAACTGCACCCGTCATGGCAACTCCTCTGCTGTTCTGGTCAACGCCTGAGTCACGGCCGCATTGAGCTCGTTGCTGGTCAGGCGCGATTTTAGCGCTCCGAAAAACTCACCGTCGCGCACCACAAACAGCGCCGGCAAATGAAAGACCTGATAACGCTCGACCACCCCGCCATTGTCCCCGGCATCGATCCAGCACAAGCGGTCGACATGCAGATCGAGCCTTGGCAATTGCTCACGGGCAAAACGGCAGCTGGCGCAGCCGACGCTGGTGAATATGACCAGCGACACCCCGCTCATCGCCAGCAACCGTTGGTCGGCGTCGAAATCGGTCAGTTCCGATTCGACCACTATACTGGGGGAAACAATGTCAGATGGCCGACACATGGAGTCCGTGCTCATGGGACGTTTTATTCCTCATCCTGACGATGTACCCGTCGAATTAACGTTGTTGAAACCTGAGTGTATTTCACGACAACAGCTGCACACTATCAGCGTCGGGGGCATGGCTTGCAATTACCACCGCGCCTGGCGCCACGGTACGGCGCTGGAGGTTCGCATACCGACCTTGAACCCCGACTTGCGTTTTCTGGGCTATGTAGCCTGGTGCCTGCGACGCAAACACGGTTATCTGGTGGGCATTGCCTTTGTCGACGAGCAGATGATGTTCAGTGCCCGGATGGGCGAACAGGTGTGCCAGATCGAACGTTATTGTCGCCAGCATGACGCCCACGACGACCTGCAGGAAACCCAGGCGCTGGCCCTCGAATGGGTCCAGCAACACGCCGACGAGTTCTCTCACGACACGGTTCGCAGGGCATTTGCACAGGCGGTGATGGATTAAGGGACGTTATCAATTCGTTGCGAATGCCCCTAAAACCGCTGTCTGCCCATTGTCGAGCCACGGTGTAACGCGCTAAGGTTCCGCTCCCCGACGCGCTTAATTTGCTGTGCTCCGCCGCGCGGGTTCGCTGGCGGCCGGCACCCGTGACCTGACGAGTAAACGATGGCTGATTTACCGATCAACGACCTAAACGTCGCCTCCAACGAGACGCTGATCACTCCCGATCAGCTCAAGCGTGATATCCCTCTGAGCGACGCTGCCCTGCGCACCGTCACCAAGGGTCGCGAAGTCATTCGCAACATCCTGGATGGCACCGACCACCGCCTGTTTGTCGTCATCGGGCCGTGCTCGATCCACGACATCAAGGCTGCCCACGAATACGCCGAGCGCCTGAAGGTGCTGGCCGCGGAAGTGTCCGATACCTTGTATCTGGTCATGCGCGTGTATTTCGAGAAGCCACGCACCACCGTCGGCTGGAAAGGCTTGATCAACGACCCGTACCTGGACGACTCCTTCAAGATTCAGGACGGCCTGCACATCGGTCGTCAGCTGTTGCTGGACCTGGCCGAGATGGGCCTGCCAACCGCGACCGAAGCCCTCGACCCGATCTCCCCGCAGTACCTGCAGGACCTGATCAGCTGGTCGGCCATCGGCGCGCGCACCACTGAATCCCAGACTCACCGTGAAATGGCCTCCGGCCTGTCTTCGGCCGTCGGCTTCAAGAACGGCACCGACGGCGGCCTGACCGTGGCTATCAACGCCCTGCAATCGGTTTCCAGCCCGCATCGTTTCCTGGGGATCAACCAGGAAGGCGGCGTGTCGATCGTCACCACCAAGGGCAATGCCTACGGTCACGTGGTGCTGCGCGGCGGTAACGGCAAACCGAACTACGATTCGGTCAGCGTCGCACTGTGCGAGCAAGCGCTGAACAAAGCGAAGATCAAGCCGAACATCATGGTCGATTGCAGCCACGCGAACTCCAACAAGGACCCGGCACTGCAACCGCTGGTGATGGAGAACGTCGCCAACCAGATCCTCGAAGGCAACCAGTCGATCATCGGCCTGATGGTCGAAAGTCACCTGAACTGGGGCTGCCAGGCCATCCCGAAAGACCTCGCCGACCTGCAATACGGCGTGTCGATCACCGATGCCTGCATCGACTGGTCCGCTACAGAAAATACCTTGCGCAGCATGCATGCCAAGCTCAAGGACGTGCTGCCGAAACGCGCTCGCACCTGATCACTTTTCAGCGCACAAAAAAACGCCGGGCTAAACCCGGCGTTTTTTTATGTGTTCGTTTTACTGGCTCAGCTTGGCCGCATGCCGCTGGTGACGCTCCATGTAGCGCTCCACGTAGGAACACGAAGGAATGACGGTGTAGCCCATTTCCTCGGCGTACTGCAGCGCCTGCTCGGTCAGGGCTGCCGCGATGCCGCGACCACGCAAGGCATTGGGCACAAACGTGCGATAGATATCCAGGGTCTGTTTCCCCAGATCCATATAGGTCAGGTAGGCACGATGACCGTCCACATTGGTCTCGAACTGATGACCAGCCTGGTCATGGTGGATGGACAACGCCTCACTCATCACTACTCCTCGCGGGTCTTTGATTCTGACCCCTACCTTACCGATGTTTTTCCGGCGAAGGAACATCTACGCCAACCCGTGCCTCAATGGACACCGAGAAGAACTGCACCGATCTCGCGCAACCGAGCACGTATCAAATAGTAGGCACCATTGGCAGAAAATGCTCAAGGTACGCTCGTCATCATGCAAGGTTGGGCAGGTGCTGTTCCGGGGTTACGCAGGGGCGGCTCGACCGAAGATCCCGGGTGGTCGATCGCCTGAACATTGCCGGATGTTGAGACTTAAGACGAGCGCCCTTCTTTTAAGTCACCTCAACTAGGAGAAAGATATGAGAGGTGCGCCGCAAATCCCGAACAAAAGTGTAGACGAATCCATGTAGACAGACTTTAGCCAAGACCGCGAAAACACTCGCGGCCGCCGGGAACTTTTTCGTGCCAACTCGCTCAGTGCGGGCCTTGCAGCTGGATATTTTTTAATCAATTGCAAGTAAAAGTTGCTCGAAAAAGAATCAACGCCTACAATTTTTTTGGCTTCTTGCTTTACGTCAGTTTACTTACGACAAGTAATGGGTAGTATGTACGCCGGCTATTTCCTCACTCTGAGGAGACAGCTAACTTAATAGAAAGTCCTTGAAGGGGAACACGATGAACAACGTTCTGAAATTCTCTGCTCTGGCTCTGGCCGCAGTTCTGGCTACCGGTTGCAGCAGCGTATCGAAAGAAACCGAAGCACGTCTGACCGCTACTGAAGACGCAGCTGCTCGCTCCCAGGCTCGTGCAGACGAAGCTTACCGTAAAGCTGATGAAGCTCTGGCTGCTGCTCAAAAAGCACAACAGACTGCTGACGAAGCTAACGAGCGTGCTCTGCGCATGCTGGACAAAGCTAGCCGCAAGTAATAATCCCTCGGGATTGTTATCAAGCCGACCCATTTTTTGGGTCGGCTTTTTTATTGCCCGGGGTTTTGTCCAGGCAATAAAAAACCCGCCGACGCGGTCAGCATCGGCGGGTTCCTTTCAAGCATTACTGCAACGGATCGATCGGCGTACTCGTCACCATTGGCGCCGAGGAATTCGGCACTCCGATTTCCACCGGCAGACCATCTTCGGCGGCAACCACGTCGCGGACCACATCCCAGTTCATGCGCAGGTTGTTGGTGATGTCCTCACGCTTGAGCATCGCATTGATCACCGCGGTGTGTTTGTCGACCACAGAAGGATTGCCCTTGTCGTCCAGCGGCGTATGCGCTTCCAGGTACACCTTGCCGCCACTGACACCGAACTTGTACGGGTCACTGATAATGCGCACCGACGTGCCTACCGGCACCATGCTCGCCATTTCCAGCACGTTGTTGTTGAACATGCGGAAGCAACCGTGGCTGGTGCGCATGCCGATGCCGAACTTCTTGTTCGAACCGTGGATCAGGTAACCCGGTGTGCCCAGGGTGAATTTAAACGGCCCCAGCGGGTTGTCCGGGCCGGCCGGCACCACGTTTGGCAACGGATCACCGTCTGCAAGGTGCTCGGCCTTGATCGAGGCTGGAGGCGTCCAGGTCGGGTTCGGCGTCTTGGCCGTGATGGTGGTGTGAGCGATCGGTGAACCCCAACCCTCGCGACCGATGCCCAGCGGGAAGGTGTAAACCACATTCCGGCCTTTCGGATAGTAGTAGAGACGGTATTCGGCCAGGTTGATGACGATACCTTCACGGGGTCCTGGTGGCAGGATGAAGCGCGTCGGCAGCACGATTTCGGTACCGGCGCCCGGCAGCCATGCATCGACGCCAGGGTTGGCCGCGACCATTTCCGAGTAACCCAGGTCGTAAGTGGTGCCAAGGTCGGCGAAGGTGTCTTCGTACTTGGCCTTGATGACCTGAACCTGGCCGACGATGTCTTCACCGGGCGGTGGCAGGGGCAACTCCAATGCTGCTACGGGGCCTGCCACACAAAGGGCGGCAAGAGACAGGCAGCGGGTGACGGCAGGAAAACGCGGCAACATCCGGAAAATCCTTCGCAGGGTCAGGGGTAAAAACGAGATTGTACACCGACGTCCGTAAATTCGGGGAGTTGGCCGATAGCACGCTATCTTTATTGCATCAAAGCTCGAAGCGCAGCTCTGGCCAGATCGGCGAAGTGCCGCGTTTCTGCGATTCCAGGATCGCCCGGCACAGCGAGCACAGGCGCTGGTCCTGGAAAACCCGACGGTCGACGCTCGACCAGCGCGGCTGCGCCGGAAGCAGGCTGCCGCACAGGGTTCGATCGGCCGAGCCACCGAGTTCCAGCTGACGGGTCACCAGATGCACCCGCACTTCCTGGCAGGCGAACAGATCCAGCTGTTCGTCAGGCTCGATCAGTTGGTAGGCAAAAAGTGACCAGGCGGGACGCGGCATCGGGGGCTCCAAATCGGGGGCGCCACCTTAGCCGAAACGCCGCCGCTAGAAAAGCGTCAAAGCAGCGGTTTCAGTGTCGGCCAGACATTTTCCAGCAACTTGTCCTGAGCCCCCGCAGCGGGGTGCAAGCCGTCGGCCTGCATCAGGTCCGGGTGACCGCCCACGCCATCGAGAAAAAACGGCACCAGCGGGATTTTTTTCTCAGCGGCGACGTTGCTGTACACCTCGGCGAAAGCCTTGGTGTAGCGCGCGCCGTAGTTGGGTGGCAGTTGCATGCCGAGCAGAAGCACCTTGGCCCCACTGGCGCGGGAGCTGTCGATCATCGCTGCAAGGTTTTGTTGCAATTGCGTTGGGAGCAATCCGCGCAGGCCGTCGTTGCCGCCCAGCTCGAGGATCACCAGCTCCGGCTTATGCTCTGCAAGCAGCGCAGGCAGGCGCGCCTGACCTCCGGCACTGGTGTCGCCGCTGATGGATGCGTTGACCACCTTGTCGTCGAAACCTTCGCGCTTGAGCCGTTGCTCGAGCAACGAGACCCACCCAACGCGGGTATCCAGTCCGAAACCAGCGCTGATACTATCGCCAACGATCAGGACTGTACCCGCCGCTGCGTTCTGGGCCATGCACATCAAGGCCAGGCCAGCACTCAAAAACCACACACGCATCGGATTCTCCATGGGCGCAAGCATTCTCACCGCGAAGAACCTCAGCAAAGTGGTTCCCAGCGCGGAAGGTGAACTGACTATCCTGCACGAACTCAGCCTGGAACTGAACAAGGGCGACAGCCTGGCCATCGTTGGCGCGTCCGGTTCCGGCAAATCCACCCTCCTCGGCCTGCTCGCGGGCCTCGACCTGCCGAGCAGCGGCGAAGTCACCCTCGCCGGCCAGGGCCTGAGCAATCTCGATGAAGACCAGCGCGCGCGCATTCGCGCCGAACATGTGGGTTTTGTCTTTCAATCATTCCAGTTGCTCGATAGTCTCAATGCCCTGGAAAACGTCATGCTGCCGCTGGAACTCGATGGCCGCAAAGACGCTCGTGAGCGTGCCACCGAATTGCTGCAAAGGGTCGGCCTCGGCCAGCGCCTGACCCACTCTCCACGCCAGCTCTCCGGTGGCGAACAGCAGCGCGTGGCGATTGCCCGTGCGTTTGCCGCCGAGCCCGACGTACTGTTCGCCGACGAACCCACCGGCAACCTCGACAGTCACACCGGCGAGCGCATCAGCGACTTGCTGTTCGACTTGAACAAGGAGCGCGGCACGACCCTGGTGCTGGTGACCCACGATGAACGCCTGGCACATCGCTGCCGGCGCCTGATCCGACTTGAAGCCGGCCTGCTGGTCGCCCCTCTGGAGCCTTGATGGCACGCTTGCCGCTGTTGCGCCTGTTCAGTCTCGCCCTCCGCCAACTGCTGCGCGACGCTCGCGCCGGTGAGTTGCGCGTGTTGTTCTTCGCCTTGTTGGTGGCGGTGGCGGCGAGTACCGCCATTGGCTACTTCGGTGCCCGCCTGAACGGCGCCATGATGCTGCGCGCCACCGAATTTCTTGGCGCCGATCTGCTGCTTGAAGGCAGTTCACCGGCGCGACCCGAACAGATCAGAAGCGGGACGGAGCTGGGCCTTGAACATGCGCAGGTGGTGGAGTTCTCCAGCGTCATCGCCACCGACAACGGCATTCAGCTGTCCAGCATCAAAGCTGCGGACGATGTCTATCCCCTGCGCGGTGAACTGAAAAGCGCCCCCGCGCCCTTCGCTCCGGAAGAGCCCGGCGGAGGACCGAAACCCGGAGAGGCCTGGGTCGAGGCACGACTGCTGACCGCACTGGACCTGAAGATCGGCGACAGCATCGACGTCGGCATGCGCACGCTGAAACTGGCGCGAGTGCTGACCTACGAACCGGATCGCGCCGGTAATTTCTACAGCCTGACGCCACGCGTGCTGATCAACCTCAGCGACCTTGCCGCCACCGGCGTGGTGCAACCCGGCAGCCGCGTCAGTTACCGCGAACTCTGGCGCGGCAACGCCGAAGCACTGGAAACCTATCGTCAATTGATCAAACCCGGCCTCGCCGCCAACCAGCGCATCCAGGATGCACGCGACGGCAACCGGCAGATTGGTGGCGCCCTGGGTAAAGCCGAACGTTACTTGAACATGGCGAGCCTGGTGGCGGTCCTGTTGTCCGGTGTAGCGGTGGCGCTGTCGGCGACGCGTTTCGCCACCCGCCGCTTCGATGCCAGCGCGTTGTTGCGTTGCCTGGGTCTTTCCCGCCGGGAAACCATGGTCCTGTTCAGTTTGCAGCTGATGGTGCTCGGACTGTTGGCCAGCATCAGCGGGGCATTGATTGGCTGGCTGGCGCAGCTTGGCCTGTTCGCGCTGCTGCATGATTTGTTGCCCACCGACGTTCCACCGGGAGGTCTGTTTCCGGCCATCGCCGGGATCGGCACCGGGCTGGTGGCGCTGGCCGGTTTTGCCTTGCCCCCCCTCGCGGCGCTGGGCCGGGTTCCGCCCTTGCGGGTATTGCGCCGCGACATGCTGCCGATTCCTTCCAGCACCTGGATGGTCTACGGCGCGGCATTGGGCGCTCTCGGGCTGATCATGTGGCGCCTGAGCCTCGACCTGGTGCTGACCTTCGCCCTGCTCGGCGGTGGCGTGATTGCGGCGCTGGTGTTGGGAGGCTTGCTGTTGCTGCTGCTGAAAAGCCTGCGTCGGATGCTCGCGCGTGCTTCGTTGCCGTGGCGTCTCGGGTTGGGTCAATTGCTGCGTCATCCACTGGCCGCCGCCGGACAATCCCTGGCCTTCGGTTTGATTCTGCTGTCCATGGCGTTGATCGCCCTGCTGCGCGGTGAGCTGCTGGATACCTGGCAAAACCAGTTGCCGAAAAACGCGCCGAACTATTTCGCGCTGAACATCCTGCCGGCAGACAAACAGGCCTTCACCGATCGCCTGATCGAACTGTCGGCACAATCGGCGCCGCTCTACCCGGTCGTACCGGGACGGTTGATCAGCATCAACGGTGAGCCGGTGCAGGACATCGTCAGCAAGGACTCGGCCGGAGATCGGGCGATCCAGCGCGACCTGAGCCTGACCTGGGCGGCGGACCTGCCGGCAGGCAACAAGCTCACCGCGGGAAACTGGTGGAGCGAACAGCCAGCAGATGACATTCCCGGCGTGTCGGTAGAAGGCAAAGTCGCTGAAAGCCTGAAGCTCAAGCTGGGCGATCACATGGTGTTTACCGTCGGCGGTGTCAATCGCGAAGCGAAAGTCACCAGCCTGCGGGAGATCAACTGGGACAACTTCCAGCCGAACTTCTTCATGATTTTCCAGCCAGGAACGTTGAAGGATTTACCGGCGACTTACCTGACCAGCTTCTATCTGGCAGCCGGTCATGATCAGCAGATCGTCGACCTGTCCCGCGCCTTTCCGGCGGTAACCATCCTGCAAGTCGAAGCCCTGCTGGAGCAACTGCGCAGCATCCTCGCCCAGGTCACCCTGGCGGTGGAATATGTGCTGTTGTTCGTGCTGGCGGCGGGGATGGCGGTGCTGTTTTCGGGCCTGCAAGCGACGCTGGATGAACGCATCCGCCAAGGCGCATTGTTGCGAGCGCTGGGGGCCGAGCGGCAATTGCTCGTCAAGGCCCGGCGAATCGAGTTCGGTCTGCTCGGCGCGGTCAGCGGATTGCTGGCAGCGCTGGGTTCGGAACTGGTGAGCCTGGTGCTGTACCGTTACGCGTTCGATCTGCCTTGGCACCCGCATCCATGGCTGTTGGTACTGCCATTGATCGGCGCTGCGCTGATCGGCGGCGCCGGCGTGTTCGGCACCCGTCGGGCGTTGAACGCCAGCCCCCTGACAGTGTTGCGCGAGGGTTGATAGACTCAAGCCTTCTCCATCACAAGAAGTTGCCATGAGCCGTTATCGCCCTCCCCGCACCGCTGGCACCGCGCTGATCACCCCTGAAGGTGAAGCGCGGATGCGGGCCGAGTTCCATGAGCTCTGGCATGTGCGCCGACCGCAAGTCACGCAATCGGTCAGCGAGGCCGCGGCGCAAGGTGATCGCTCCGAAAATGCCGAATACACCTACGGCAAAAAGATGCTGCGCGAGATCGACAGCCGCGTGCGTTTTCTGACCAAACGCCTGGAAGCACTCAAGGTGGTCAGCGAAAAGCCCAGCGATCCGAACAAGGTTTACTTCGGCGCCTGGGTCACGATCGAGGATGAGGACGGCAAGGAGTCGCGCTACCGCATCGTCGGCCCGGATGAACTGGACTTGAAACTGGGCCTGATCAGTATCGACTCACCCTTGGCTCGCGCCCTGATCGGCAAGGCGCTGGACGCCGAAGTTCGGGTGCAAACGCCTACCGGCGAACAGTGCGTCTATATCGTGGCGATCGAATACCCCTAGGCCTTAGCGGCGGGTAATCAACCCTTGTCGGGCCACGCGGGTCAGTTGTTTGATCACTTCAGGCGCGTCTTCGAGGCTGGGCGACTGAATCACCGCCAGGTCGAAACTGTCGCTGGCAAATCGAGCCAGCGACTCACCGTCTTCGACAAACTGAATCAGGAATGCTGCCGGTCCGCCGGTACGACGTGGCCAACCATCCAGATAACGCAGGAGCGTCGGCTGATGTTTGCCGCCAAGCAGGATTTTTGGATTGCGCTGGGTGAGATGTGCCGTGATCGGCGCGGGACGTACAACGGGGTTTAGTGCATTCATCGTGTCGTGTCTCTGCCTCAAAAGTCTGCATGGCAGGTGAGAGGCAACACCGAACCAGCGCTTTAGCGGTATTTCGAAGCCTGTTTCAGGCTTCTATCGGCAACTGAATGAGTCACCTGGCGCCCCGCAAGTAGCTGTTTAAATCGGCGCATGAGCAGCATCCTAGAGAAGCTGACTGGACAGTGTCAAGAATGACGCACAACAAAAAAAAGGCCCGCACAATGCGGGCCTTTTCGTTGAGCCAGAGCGATCACCCAGCAATGGCGCGGTCGGCGGACAGTTTGCCGGCGCCTTCGATCAGCACGGCGATGCTGCCACCCAGCAGGGCCAGGGCGAATTCATAACCGTTGTTGGCCATGAACAAACCGTTAGGCAGGTGCACCGAGAAGATCGCCACCAGCGAGAGGATGGTCAGGCCGAGGGCTGCCGGACGGACCAGCAAGCCGATGATCAAGGCAAGACCGCCGAAGAACTCAGTACCGCCCGCCAGCGTCGCCATCAGGTAGCCCGGCGCCAGACCGATACTCTCCATGTACTGCGCGGTGCCGGCCAGACCGTAACCACCGAACGCCCCGAAGAGTTTCTGCGCACCGTGGGCAGCGAAGATGATGCCGACGAAGATTCGCAAAACAGTCAGGCCGTAGCCAGCGCGGGTAAACAGTACCTTGTTGATCAGTGAGCTCATGCTGTGTCATCCATTGTGAGTTTGTGTGTTGGTTGGCCGCGATATTAATCAATAAATCAAATGTTAAAAGCGCAATTATTTCGCCATAACGATCAGCTTAGTCGATCATTTCCGTAAGGCCACTTTCTGCCCCTGGGGCTCCAACGACTCCCGTTCCCGATCGAACGCCAGGTAATACTTGTTCACGCTATTAACATAGCTGACGGGGCCCATTCCCACCTGCTCCATGGCGATGCGCTCGACCTGGAAGAACCATTGATTGGGGTTCAGACCCCGGCGCCGGGCTTCGGCGCGCATGCCCTGAACCCGCTCTGGCCCGATGTTGTAGGCCGCCAGCACGAACGCCATGCGCTCACGCTCGTTGAGTTTGGGGCTGGCAAAAAACTTGCGGCGGATCATCGCCAGGTACTTGGCCCCGGCCTGAACGTTGGCATCGAGGTCCTGAATGTTACTGACCCCCACACGCTGGGCCGCGGACGGCGTGATCTGCATCAGGCCGGTGGGGCCGCTTCCGCTGCGGGCATTGGGTTGCAGCGCGGATTCCTTGAACGCCAGTGCCGCCAGGTTCAGCCAGTCCATGCCTTGGGCAGCAGCGTGTTTCTGCAGCACCGGTCGAAGTTTTTCCAGCCGCTGGCGATTTGCCTTGGCCAATGGATAGTGCACTTGATACAGGCGCCGATAGATCCTCAGGAACGCCGCGTCCTGATCCGAGGGCTTTTTGTAACCGGTGAGGAAGCGGTCGATACTGGCCCGCAGCATCGAGGCGTCGCGACGCACAAACCAGAACTCTTCGCCCGGCTCGCTGATCAGCACCTGCCGATCGAAGCGTAGCTTGGGCAGGATCTTGCCCCAGCGCTCGGCAATCGGTTGCTCGACGATCGTCAGGTGAAAGATGCCGCCCTGAACCATTTCCAGCACGTCTTCGACCGCCAGGCTCGGATCGACCCACTCGATCTTCACCGGGGCCAGTTTGTGCAGGGCGAGTTTTTGATTGATCTGACTGATCGCTTCACCGGCGGCGCTGCCGGTGGGCAATGCCAGGGTTTTGCCGGAAAGTTGTTCGAGGTGGGTGTAGCGTTTCTCGCCTTTGATCCCGACCAATACCAGCGGGATGTTGCTGGCAATGGGCTCACTGGTGCTGACGGCGTAACCCGGTTGCAGATCGAGCAATTCCCCCGGCGCAACCAGATCGCCCTCCCCGCGCTGTAATGCGCCGAGCAGTTGATCCTTGGCTTTGGGGATGATCTTGAGGGTGACTTCCTGACCGTCGCGGGCGTGGCCATTGAGGTATTGCTCGAACGCGCGCAACCGATGGTATTCGACGCCGATGGCCTGGCCCTGGACTTCGCCGGAGCTGTTGCGGCTCTGGTTGACCAGCACCTTCAGCACACGGCTGCTGCGGATTTCCTGCAGGTCGCGCACCTTGGCTGCTGGCACGGCTTGCAGCGGGCCGGCCAGACGCGCAACCGCCGGCATCGGCAGCAGCAACGAACCACACAGCAGTAACAAAATCGAGGGACGTGTCATCCACTCTCCGGAAAGAATACTGGGCCGATTTCAAAAAATGAGTGAAATCGAACGACAGAAACAGAGCGCTTGAGCGCTGGCAAAGTGCGAAAGACTGGCACAGTGATGGCACACTGACCACCCCGGCTTGCCTCGCGGCATCAAAAGACAGCTTTAACTCGTTGTAGTTCTTGGCTTTTCTTATAAATCTACAGCTCTGATATGCTTTCCGGCCTTTGGTCCGAGGTAGCACCATGCAACTCATCGATATCGGCGTCAACCTGACCAACCCCAGTTTTGCCGACAAACACCGGGCTGTACTCGACCGCGCATATGCCGCCGGCGTCTGCCAATTGGTGCTCACCGGCACCAGTGTCGAAGGCAGTGAACAGGCGCTGGAACTGTGCCAGCAACTGGATGACACAGCGCAACGGCTGTTCGCCACCGCCGGCATTCATCCTCACTCGGCCAGCGACTGGAACGCCGACAGTGCCCAGCGTCTACGCAGTTTGCTCAAAGAGCCGAACGTGGTGGCCGTGGGTGAATGCGGGCTGGATTTCAATCGCGATTTTTCGCCGCGTCCGCAACAGGAAAAAGTCCTCGAAGAGCACTTGGCGATGGCGGTCGAACTGCAATTGCCGGTGTTTCTCCACGAGCGCGACGCCAGTCAACGCTTGCTGGAAATCCTCCGCGACTACCGCGACCAGTTGCCGGCTGCCGTGGTGCATTGCTTCACTGGCGAGAAAAAAGCGCTGTTCAGCTACCTCGACCTGGACTTGCACATCGGCATCACCGGCTGGATCTGCGACGAGCGTCGCGGCACGCATTTGCATCCGCTGGTGAAAGAAATCAAGCGCGGGCGGTTGATGCTGGAGAGCGATGCGCCGTATCTGTTGCCGCGCAGCCTGCGGCCCAAGCCGAAGAATGGCCGTAACGAACCGGCGTATCTGACTGAAGTGTTGCGGGAAGTGGCGTTGCATCGCGGGGAAAGCGAGGAAGAACTGGCGGCTCACAGCACCGCATGCGCGCGGGCCTTTTTCGGGCTGCCAATACTCGACTGAGGTCTTGATTATTGTAGGAGCGAGCTCGCTCGCGATGACCTCCAAAACACCGCGTTTATCCAGCATAAACGCGTCATTGTTGGAGACCATCGCGAGCAAGCTCGCTCCTACAGTTTTAGTGGTTGCTACGCAGCATTTCCTTTGGCACGTACTTGCCGATCTCGAACTTGCCGATTGCCGCGCGGTGCACTTCGTCCGGGCCGTCGGCCAGGCGCAGGGTGCGCTGCATCGCGTACATGTAGGCCAGCGGGAAATCGTTGGAAACCCCTGCCCCGCCATGGATCTGGATGGCCCGATCGATAACGCGCAGGGCCACGTTCGGTGCGACCACTTTGATCTGCGCGATTTCGCTCTTCGCCACTTTGTTGCCGACGGTGTCCATCATGTACGCCGCTTTCAAAGTCAGCAGGCGTGCCATGTCGATTTCCATCCGCGAGTCGGCGATCTTGTCGATGTTGCCGCCCAGACGCGCCAACGGCTTGCCGAACGCCGTGCGGTTTACCGCGCGTTTGCACATCAGTTCCAGTGCACGCTCGGCCATGCCGATCGAACGCATGCAGTGGTGAATCCGGCCCGGGCCAAGACGACCCTGTGCGATTTCGAAGCCGCGTCCTTCACCCAGCAGAACGTTTTCGTACGGCACCCGGACATTTTCGAACAGCACTTCAGCGTGACCGTGTGGCGCGTCGTCGTAACCGAACACCGGCAGCGGACGAACGATCTTCACGCCAGGGGCATCCACCGGCACCAGAATCATGGAATGCTGGGCGTGGCGCGGCGCGTCGGGATTGCTCAGGCCCATGAAGATCAGAATCTTGCAGCGTGGATCGCAGGCACCCGAGGTCCACCATTTCTTGCCGTTGATCACCCACTCGTCACCGTCACGCACGGCGCGGGCGGCCATGTTGGTGGCGTCGGAGGACGCCACGTCCGGCTCGGTCATGGCGAACGCCGAGCGGATTTCACCGCGCAGCAGCGGTTCGAGCCAGCGTCGTTTCTGTTCTTCGTTGGCGTAACGCACCAGCACTTCCATGTTGCCGGTGTCGGGCGCCGAGCAGTTGAACGGCTCGGGGCCCAGCAGTGAGCGGCCCATGATTTCTGCCAAGGGTGCGTATTCGAGGTTGGTCAGGCCGGCGCCGAGTTCGGACTCAGGCAGAAACAAATTCCACAGGCCTTCGGCCTTGGCCTTGAGTTTGAGTTCTTCCATGATCGCAGTCGGCTGCCAACGGTCGCCCTCGGCAACCTGGCGCTCGAACACGGCTTCGGCGGGATAAACGTAGGTGTCCATGAACGCGGTCACGCGCTCACGCAGTTCTTGCACCTTGGGCGAATAAGCGAAATCCATGAGCAGCTACCTTCTTGAGGGAGGTTGTTTAGGTCATGCAATCGATGCTAGAACAGCTACGAAAATTTACCTAGCCTATTCTCGGCGTGTATTAACATTCATCACCGATATATGATCGGGTGATTGCCGAGGCCCCCGGCCTCATCAAAATGCCCCAACAATAAGAGTGCAGCGCAATGAATCTGAGCAAGGTCGACCTCAACCTTTTCATCGTCTTCGACGCGATCTACACCGAAGCCAACCTGACCCGCGCCGGGCAGATTGTCGGCATTACCCAGCCGGCGGTCTCAAACGCTCTGGCACGCTTGCGCGAGACCTTCAACGATCCGCTCTTCGTTCGCACGGCCCAGGGCATGGTGCCCACGCCGATGGCGCAAAACATCATCGGTCCGGTGCGCAATGCCCTGTCTCTGCTGCGGGTATCGGTGCAGGAAAGCCGCATCTTCAACCCGCTGCAGGCAGTCAAGACTTACCGCATCAGCATGACCGACCTCACCGAAGCGGTGATCCTGCCGCCGCTCTTCCAGCGCCTGCGACGCCTGGCGCCGACGGTGATCATCGAAAGCTTTCTGTCCAAGCGCCGCGAGACCACCAAGGAACTGGCGGCCGGGCGTCTCGACTTTGCGGTGGACGCGCCGCTCAACACCGACCCACAGGTGCGTCACGTCAAGTTGATGGAAGACCGTTACGTGTGTGCCATGCGCAAGGGCCATCCGCTGGCGGGCAAAGAGAAATTCACACTCGATGATTACCTGTCGCTGACCCACATTCATATTTCCAGCCGCCGCAGCGGTCTCGGCCATGTAGACCTCGCACTCGGAAAAATGGGCATCCAGCGCAAGATCGCCTTGCGTTCCCAGCATTACCTGATGGCGTCGCAGGTGTTGCAACAGACCGACATGGTCATGACCGTGCCGGAACGCTTCGCCCGTCGTCATGATCTGTATTCGGTGAACCTGCCGGTCAACGATGTACCGCTGGTGGAAACCCACCTCTACTGGCATGAAAGCACCGACCAGGACCCGGCCAACCGCTGGATGCGCGAGCAGATGATCGAGTTGTGCCAGCAGGTAACGGCGCATGAGAAGAAGCTTGATAAGGTTTAGGAGCCGAGACCGAGGCGGCCTCATCGCGAGCAAGCCCGCCCCCACATTCGACCGCATTCTTTCTGAAGGAACGCGTTGAAATGTGGGAGCGGGCTTGCTCGCGAAGAGGCCAGTTGGAACACCACAAAACCCTACCCCTTGACGTAAACGTCAACCTGACATTAGCTTAGCGCCATGACCTTTTTCGAGCGCGCCCATGAGCAGCCAGACCTACAGCATTTCCGACCTCGCCCGGGAACTCGACATCACTACGCGGGCCATTCGCTTTTATGAAGAGCAAGGCCTGCTCAGCCCCGAGCGCCGTGGCCAGGAACGCATCTATTCGCCCCGGGACAAAGTCAGCCTGAAGCTGATCCTGAGGGGCAAGCGCATTGGCTTCTCCCTGGCCGAATGCCGTGAGCTGATCGAACTCTACGACCCCACCGGCGGTAACCAGAAACAACTGCAAACCATGCTCAACAAAATCGCCGAGCGCCGCGAGCAGCTGGAGCAACAGATGCTCGACATCGAACAGATGAAGCTGGAACTGGACACGGCGCAGGAGCGCTGCACCCAGGCGCTGGAACAGACGATGAAAAGCCAGCCGGCAATTCAATAATCATACGAAGATCCAGCGTGGGAGCGGGCTTGCTCGCGAATGCGGAATTTCATCCAGCATGGATGTCGACTGACCACCGTATTCGCGAGCAAGCCCGCTCCCACGCGGGATCTTCGTTCACCCTTTCAAACAGGTGAATCCCATGTCCCTTCCCTCCCACGTACGCCTGGTCGAAGTCGGCCCCCGCGACGGCCTGCAAAACGAAGCCCAACCGATCAGCGTTGCCGACAAGGTGCAACTGGTCGACGCGCTGACCGCTGCCGGCCTCAGCTATATAGAAGTCGGCAGTTTCGTCTCGCCCAAATGGGTGCCGCAGATGGCCGGGTCCGCCGACGTCTTCGCGCAGATCCAGCGCAAACCGGGCGTGACCTACGGCGCCCTCGCCCCCAACCTTCGCGGCTTCGAAGATGCGATCGCCGCCGGGGTCAAGGAAGTCGCGGTGTTCGCCGCGGCCTCCGAAGCCTTCTCCCAGCGCAACATCAATTGCTCGATCAGCGAAAGCCTGGAGCGCTTCGCGCCGATCATGGAGGCTGCCAAACAGCATGGCGTCAGTGTGCGCGGTTACGTGTCGTGCGTGCTGGGTTGCCCTTACGAAGGCCATGTCGCACCGGAGCAGGTTGCCCGGGTCGCCCGGGAGCTCTACGCCATGGGCTGCTACGAAATCTCGCTGGGCGACACCATCGGTACCGGCACGGCAGGCGCGACACGCAAGATGTTCGACGTGGTGTCCGCCGACGTACCGCGAGAAAAACTCGCCGGGCACTTCCACGACACTTACGGCCAGGCCATGGCCAATATCTACGCCAGCCTGCTCGAAGGCATCGCCGTGTTCGACAGCTCCATCGCCGGCCTCGGCGGCTGCCCATACGCCAAGGGCGCCAGCGGTAACGTTGCCACTGAAGACGTGGTTTATCTGTTGAATGGTTTGGGTATCGATACCGGTATCGACCTGGACGCCTTGATTCTGGCCGGTCAGCAGATTTGCACAGTACTGGGCCGTCCGACCGGCTCGCGCGTGGCCAAGGTTCGTAGCGCGCAATAAGTGCGCGGATGTGTCCGGGTGTTACCGCCAAATCTGAAATGTGGGGCTCAACCGAGTAACACGGAAACAAATTGTCGGGTTTTGACTGAGAGAAAAATCCGACAAAAACTCAAGCCGTTGATTTTAAAGGAATTTTAAAAGTTGGCACGGCTTCTGCTATCTCTATGGCATAACAAGAATAAAAAGCAGCAAACCAA
Source organism: Pseudomonas sp. SJZ080 (assembly GCF_007828295.1). Lineage (NCBI taxonomy): Bacteria > Pseudomonadati > Pseudomonadota > Gammaproteobacteria > Pseudomonadales > Pseudomonadaceae > Pseudomonas > Pseudomonas sp. SJZ080. The sequence goes on along the minus strand of NZ_VIUK01000012.1, from coordinate 20,168 downwards.
TAAAAATAAGACGAAACGACTCTGACATAACAAGAACAACACGGCAGAGACGCAGCTAACAGATTTTTTTGGAGAAGGTGTGCTTTTCAGGGTGCTTTTCGGAGTAACCCGCAACCGGGCAGAGAACAATAAAACTACCTTCAGGTAGCTCCCGAACTGGTTGGATCGCTCAGCGAAAAAGCAGATCAGCGCTCAAAAAAATACGTTTGCTCTTGATCCCGGATGGGGATCGATAAAAACAGCGGTAAAGGGTCACGGTTGCCAAAAACAAAAACAGACCGCCCCTCAATAATAAAAAAAGAGCACGCGCAACGAAAATTAAAGGGGAGCTTCGGCTCCCCTTTGTGCTTTCTGCGATTCAGAATTCTTGATCTTGTGGGAGCTGGCTTGCTAGCGATGAACGATGACGCGGTCTGTATGATGGACCGCGGCGCCTGCATCGCCAGCAAGCCGGCTCCTACGGTATCGCTTTGAGCTCCTCGATACTGATCTCGCGCATCCGGAACTTCTGGATCTTGCCGGTCACCGTCATCGGAAATTCCTCGACGAATTTGAAGTAACGCGGCGTCTTGAAGTGCGCGATGCGCTCCTTGCACCAGGCTTGCAGCTCCTGTTCGGTAGCGCTGTGGCCCGGGTGGAACTTGATCCAGGCGACAATCTCTTCGCCATAGCGCGAACACGGAATACCGATCACTTGCACGTCCGCCACCGCCGGGTGGGTAAAGAAGAACTCTTCCAGCTCCCGCGGGTAAATATTCTCACCGCCGCGAATGATCATGTCCTTGTTGCGTCCGGCAATGCACACGTAGCCTTCGTCGTTCATGCTCGCCAGGTCACCGGTGTGCATCCAGCCGGCCTGGTCGATCGCGTCCGCGGTGCCCTCGGGGTTATTCCAGTAACCAAGCATCACGCTGTAGCCGCGAGTGCAGAGTTCGCCAATGGTGCCGCGCGGCACCAGGTTGCCCGCCTCGTCGATGATTTTGCTTTCCAGTTGCGGCTGGGTACGGCCGACCGTGGTGACGCGCAATTCCAGTTCGTCTGACGGACCGGTCTGCAAAGACACCGGACTTGTTTCCGTCATGCCGTAGGCAATCTGCACTTCGCTCATGTGCATTTCGTTGATGACCCGACGCATCACTTCGATCGGACAGGTCGCGCCCGCCATGATTCCAGTGCGCAGGGTCGACAGGTCAAACTCGGCTCGCTGCGGCTGATCGAGCATGGCGATAAACATGGTCGGCACGCCATAGAGCGCAGTGGCTTTCTCTTCGGCGACAGTGGTCAGGGTCAGCAACGGATCGAACGCATCATTGGGGTAGATCATGGTGCTGCCGTGGGTCATGCAACCGAGGTTGCCCATGACCATGCCAAAGCAATGATACAGCGGCACCGGGATCACCAGCCGATCATTGGCGGTCAGTCCGAGGCTTTCGCCGACCATGTAACCGTTGTTGAGAATGTTGTAGTGGCTGAGGGTCGCGCCTTTGGGGAAACCGGTGGTGCCGGAGGTGTACTGGATGTTTACCGGTTGGTCGAAGTGCAGACTGTCCTGACGCTCGCGCAGTTGTTCGGCGGACACGCCGGCCGCGAGATCGGCCAATTGTGACCAGGGCAGGAAACCCGATGGCGGTTGCGCATCCAGACTGATGACGCCGCGCAGTTCAGGCAGGCGTTCACTTTGTAACTGTCCGATGGATTGCTCTGCCAGCTCGGGTACCAGCCCCTGCAGCATGGCGTGATAGTTGGAGGTCTTGAACGCGCCCGCGCAAACCAGCCATTGGCAGCCTGACTGCTTCAACACGTATTCGAGTTCAGAGCTGCGATACGCCGGGTTGATGTTGACCAGAATCACGCCGATTTTCGCGCTGGCAAACTGGCTGATGCACCACTGCGCGCAATTCGGCGCCCAGATGCCGAGGCGATCTCCGGCCTGCAAGCCCAGCGCCAGCAATGCCCTGGCCTGCAGGTCCACCGCATCGGACAGTTGCTGCCAGGTGTAACGCAGCTGTTGATGGCGCACGACCAACGCCTCTCCAGCCGAGTACTTCGCGACGGTGCTATCGAACGCCTGACCGATGGTCATCGCCAGCAAGGCTTTGTCCTGAGCACCACGGGTGTAGCTGCGTTGCGGGCTTGCACTGGGTTGATCCATGACGACCCCTATTGTCTTTATTAGTGGGTGTTACGGCGGCCACCTGTGGGAGCGGGCTTGCTCGAGAAAGCGGTCTGTCATTCAGCACCAATGTCGACTGATCCGGCGCTTTCGCAAGCAAGACCGCTCCCACAGGGTTGGCTCGCCTTACTATGAACTGGCTCTACTCTCGCTCAAGTTGACGTTAACGTAAAGGGTGATTGACAGCCATTCGTCACAGGCTTACGTTAACGTAAAGGTGAGAGCTGAATCACTGCTCTCCTCACACTACAAAAAAGCCAAAAGGTGCCCCATGAGCTACCCATCCCTGAACTTTGCCCTCGGTGAAACCATCGACATGCTGCGCGATCAGGTTCAGTCCTTCGTCGCCAAAGAGATCGCCCCGCGCGCCGCTCAGATCGACATCGACAACCTGTTTCCCGCCGACCTGTGGCGCAAATTCGGCGACATGGGCCTGCTCGGCGTTACCGTGCCGGAAGAGTATGGCGGTGCAGGCCTGGGTTACCTGGCCCACGTGGTCATCATGGAAGAAATCAGCCGTGGCTCGGCCTCGGTTGCCTTGTCCTACGGCGCGCACTCCAACCTCTGCGTCAACCAGATCAACCGCAACGGTAATCACGAACAGAAAAGCAAATACCTGCCCAAACTGATCAGCGGCGAGCACATCGGCGCTCTGGCCATGAGCGAACCGAATGCCGGTTCCGACGTGGTGTCGATGAAACTGCGCGCCGACAAACGTGGCGATCATTACGTTCTCAACGGCAGCAAAACCTGGATCACCAACGGCCCCGACGCTAACACCTACGTGATCTACGCCAAGACCGACCTGGAAAAAGGCCCCCACGGAATCACCGCGTTCATCGTCGAACGTGACTGGAAAGGCTTCAGCCGCAGTAACAAGTTCGACAAGCTCGGCATGCGCGGTTCGAACACCTGCGAGCTGTTCTTCGATGACGTCGAAGTGCCGGAAGAAAACATTCTCGGCGTACTTAACGGTGGCGTGAAAGTGCTGATGAGCGGCCTCGATTATGAACGCGTCGTGCTTTCGGGCGGCCCGACCGGGATCATGCAGGCTTGCATGGATCTCATTGTTCCGTACATCCACGACCGCAAGCAGTTCGGCCAGAGCATCGGCGAGTTCCAGCTGATCCAGGGCAAGGTCGCCGACATGTACACCCAACTCAATGCCAGCCGCGCCTACCTGTATGCCGTCGCTCAAGCCTGCGAACGCGGCGAGACCACTCGCAAGGACGCCGCCGGTGTGATCCTCTACAGCGCCGAACGCGCCACGCAAATGGCCCTCGACGCGATCCAGATTCTCGGCGGCAACGGCTACATCAACGAATTCCCGGCCGGGCGTCTGTTGCGTGACGCCAAGCTGTACGAAATCGGCGCCGGCACCAGTGAGATTCGTCGCATGCTAATCGGTCGCGAACTGTTCAACGAAACCCGCTGAAACGGAGCTGTCCATGGCTATCCTGCATACCCAGCTCAACCCCCGTTCGGCGGAGTTCGCGACCAACCGCGCGGCGATGCTCAAACAGGTCGACGCCCTGCACACCCTGCTCGCGCAAGTGCAGCAAGGTGGCGGCCCGAAGGCGCAAGAACGCCACACCTCGCGGGGCAAATTGCTGCCCCGTGAGCGAATCAATCGCCTGCTCGATCCGGGCTCGCCGTTTCTCGAGATCAGCCAACTGGCGGCTTACGAGGTGTATGGCGAAGACGTGCCGGCCGCTGGCGTGATTGCCGGGATCGGCCGTGTGGAAGGCGTCGAGTGCATGATCGTGGCCAACGATGCCACCGTGAAAGGTGGCTCGTATTACCCGCTGACCGTGAAGAAACACCTGCGCGCACAGACCATCGCCCAGCAGAATCGCTTGCCGTGCATTTATCTGGTGGATTCGGGCGGCGCCAACCTGCCGCGCCAGGATGAAGTGTTTCCGGACCGCGAGCACTTCGGGCGGATCTTCTTCAACCAGGCCAACATGAGCGCCATGGGCATTCCGCAGATCGCCGTCGTCATGGGCTCGTGCACCGCCGGTGGCGCTTACGTGCCGGCGATGGCTGACGAAGCGATCATGGTGCGTGAACAGGCGACTATTTTCCTTGCCGGTCCACCGCTGGTGAAAGCCGCGACCGGTGAAGTGGTCAGCGCCGAGGATTTGGGCGGCGCCGATGTGCACTGCAAGATTTCCGGTGTCGCCGACCACTACGCCGAGAGCGATGAACACGCCTTGGCCATTGCCCGACGCTGCATCGCCAACCTCAACTGGCGCAAGCTCGGTGAAGTCCAGCAACGCACGCCCATCGCCCCGCTCTACAACAGCGACGAGTTGTACGGCGTCGTGTCGGCGGACGCCAAGCAACCGTTCGACGTGCGCGAAGTGATTGCGCGACTGGTAGACGGCTCGGTGTTCGACGAATTCAAGGCACTGTTCGGGACGACGCTGGTATGCGGTTTTGCCTACCTGCACGGTTACCCGATCGCGATCCTCGCCAACAACGGCATCCTGTTCGCTGAAGCGGCGCAGAAAGGCGCGCACTTCATCGAACTGGCCTGCCAGCGCGGCATCCCGTTGCTGTTCCTGCAAAACATCACCGGTTTCATGGTCGGCCAGAAATACGAGGCTGGCGGCATCGCCAAGCACGGCGCGAAACTGGTGACCGCCGTGGCGTGCGCCAAGGTGCCGAAATTCACCGTGATCATCGGCGGCAGCTTCGGCGCCGGTAACTACGGCATGTGCGGGCGAGCCTACGATCCGCGCTTCCTGTGGATGTGGCCTAACGCACGCATCGGCGTGATGGGCGCCGAGCAAGCGGCAGGCGTTCTGGTGCAAGTCAAACGCGAACAGGCCGAGCGCAGTGGCCAGGGTTTCAGCGCCGAGCAGGAAGCCGAGATCAAGCAACCGATCCTCGATCAATACGAAGAACAGGGCCACCCTTACTACTCCAGTGCGCGGCTGTGGGATGACGGTGTCATTGATCCGGCGCAGACCCGCGACGTGTTGGCCCTGGCCTTGTCCGCGTCGTTGAACGCGCCAATCGAACCGAGCCGCTTCGGCGTGTTCCGGATGTGATTTTCTGTGGGAGCGGGCTTGCTCGCGAAGGATTCACCGCGGTTTATCTGATGCACCGCGTTATCGTTCTTCGCGAGCAAGCCCGCTCCCACATGAGTTGTGGAGACGGACGAATATGAGCGACTTCAACACCCTCGAGCTGCAGACCGACCCGCGGGGTTTCGCCACCCTGTGGCTCAGCCGAGAAGAAAAGAACAACGCCTTCAACGCTGAAATGATCCGCGAACTGATCCTCGCCCTGGACAAGGTCTCGGGCGATGCCAGCCTGCGTTTCCTGCTGGTGCGCGGACGCGGCAGGCATTTCAGCGCCGGTGCCGACCTGGCGTGGATGCAGCAATCCGCCGAGCTCGATTACCACACCAATCTGGACGACGCCCGGGAACTGGCGGAGTTGATGTACAACCTCGCCAAGCTGAAAGTGCCGACCCTGGCCGTGGTACAAGGCGCGGCGTTCGGCGGCGCGCTGGGCCTGATCAGTTGCTGCGATATGGCCATTGGTGCCGATGACGCGCAATTCTGCCTGTCGGAAGTGCGTATCGGCCTGGCACCGGCGGTGATCAGCCCATTCGTGGTGCAAGCCATCGGCGAACGCGCGGCGCGCCGTTATGCCCTGACCGCCGAGCGTTTCGGCGGGCAGCGGGCACGGGAAATAGGTTTGTTGTCGGAGAGCTATCCGATCAATGAGCTGGAGCAGAAAGTCGAGCAATGGATCGACAACCTGCTGCTCAACAGCCCGGCGGCCATGCGCGTCAGCAAAGACTTGCTGCGTGAAGTCGGTAACGGTGCGCTGACGCCGGCGCTGCGCCGCTACACCGAAAATGCCATCGCGCGCATCCGCGTCAGCCCCGAAGGCCAGGAAGGCCTGCGCGCCTTTCTGCAAAAACGTCCGCCGAGCTGGCAGGCCGAAACCACCCCCAAGGAGCCGCGTTGATGAGTGCACCTGTTATCACCTCTCTGCTGGTGGCCAACCGTGGCGAAATCGCTTGCCGGGTGATGCGCACCGCCAAGGCGCTGGGCCTGACCACCGTCGCCGTGCACAGCGCCACTGACCGTGAAGCCCGGCACAGCCGCGAAGCGGATATCCGCGTCGACCTCGGTGGCAGCAAGGCCGCCGACAGCTACCTGCAAATCGACAAACTCATCGCTGCCGCCAAGGCCAGCGGCGCTCAAGCCATTCATCCCGGCTACGGCTTTCTGTCCGAGAATGCCGGGTTCGCCCGTGCGATCGAAGCGGCGGGCCTGATCTTCCTCGGCCCGCCCGCCTCAGCCATCGATGCAATGGGCAGCAAGTCCGCCGCCAAGGCCCTGATGGAAACCGCTGGCGTGCCACTCGTGCCGGGTTATCACGGCGAAGCTCAAGACCTCGACACCTTCCGCGACGCCTGCGAACGCATCGGCTATCCGGTGCTGCTCAAGGCGACGGCGGGCGGCGGCGGCAAAGGCATGAAAGTGGTCGAGGACGTCAGCCAACTGGCCGAAGCCCTGGCCTCGGCTCAGCGTGAGGCGCAATCCTCGTTCGGCGATTCGCGGATGCTGGTCGAGAAATACCTGCTGAAGCCGCGCCACGTAGAAATCCAGATCTTCGCCGATCAGCATGGCAACTGCCTGTACCTCAACGAGCGGGATTGCTCGATTCAGCGTCGGCACCAGAAAGTCGTCGAGGAGGCACCGGCGCCAGGCCTGAGTCCAGAACAGCGTCGTGCCATGGGCGAAGCCGCCGTGCGTTCGGCGCAGGCCATCGGTTATATCGGCGCCGGCACCGTGGAATTCTTGCTGGATGCGCGCGGCGAGTTCTTCTTCATGGAGATGAACACGCGCCTGCAAGTCGAGCACCCGGTCACCGAAGCCATCACCGGCCTCGATCTGGTGGCCTGGCAGATTCGCGTAGCACGGGGTGAAGCGCTGCCGATGACCCAGGACCAGGTGCCGTTGATCGGTCATGCGATTGAAGTGCGTCTGTATGCCGAAGATCCGGGCAATGATTTCCTGCCGGCCACCGGGCGTCTGGAGCTGTATCGAGAGTCTGCTGAAGGTCCGGGACGACGGGTCGACAGCGGTGTTGAAGAAGGCGATGAGATTTCACCGTTCTACGACCCGATGCTCGGCAAGCTGATTGCCTGGGGTGAGGATCGTGAGCAGGCGCGCCTGCGCTTGTTGAGCATGCTCGATGAGTTCGCGATTGGCGGGCTCAAGACCAACATCAATTTCCTGCGTCGAATCGTTGGTCATCCGGCGTTTGCAGCGGCAGAACTGGATACCGGGTTTATTCCGCGTTATCAGGAGCAACTGCTGCCGGAACCTTCGCCGCTCAGCGATGAATTCTGGCAAGCCGCAGCGCAGGCGTTCGCCCAGAGCCAGCCTCGTTCACCGCGGGTTGATGACCTGAGTTCGCCTTGGGCCGACAGCAACGGTTTCCGGGCCGGCCTGCCGACCGAAGTCACCTTGCACCTGAGTTGTGAAGGTCAGGACCGTGCATTGACGTTGGGCGACCGCACTGCCCAAAGCGCCCAACTCAAAGGCGAGCAACTGCTGACCGAACACAACGGCGTGCGCCGCCAGCATCGGGCAATCCGCCGCGACGGCATTGTGTATCTGCAATGGGAGGGTGAATTGCGCCGCATCGAGGCCTACGACCCGATCAGCGCCGTCGAAGCCAGTCACAGCCATCACGGCGGGCTCACTGCCCCCATGAACGGCAGCATCGTGCGGGTGCTGGTGGAAGCCGGGCAAGCGGTCGAAGCCGGGGCGCAGTTGGTGGTGCTGGAAGCGATGAAGATGGAGCACAGCATTCGTGCGCCACACGCCGGGGTGATCAAGGCGTTGTATTGCCAGGAAGGCGAAATGGTCAGCGAAGGCAGTGCGTTGGTCGAACTGGAAGAAGCCTGAAATGAAGATCGGTCCTACGCCTGGCGAGGACCGATCCGATCAGAACCTGGCCGTTGCCTGAACCACTACGCCGATGATTCGGCACGCGTCGGTGTAAAGGGCTTTCGGATACGTCGGATTGAGCGGGACCAGGTAACGCTGCCCGCCCTCTTCGATCAGCTTGCGAAAGGTCGCCTCGGTGCTGTCCGGCCATTGGGCGATCACCAGTTTTCCGGGCTCCGGCACAATGGCCGGGTCCACCAGGATCATCATCCCCTCGGCGATACTGACGCCACTCGGTGCGGTCATCGCATCGCCCACCACATTCAACCAGAACGCCGCGCCTTGAGCGTGGTAATCGGTCAGTTCGAATCGCGCCTTGTCATACACTGTCGGCTCGCCGTCGCGCACCTCGCAGGATTCTCGCCAGTCGCTGACCGGGTAACGGAAGTACGGGTTGTACTTTCGCACCAGATCCTGGCTTTCCTCCTTCGACGTGTCCGGCTCGCGGATGACCATCGCCACTTCGAGAAAATCCATGCCCAGCGCGTGTAACACGCGGTTCATGTCATCGATGCCCGGCTGGCGACGTTTGTTCAGCCAATGGCCGATGCCGCCCTGGGACATTCCGAGGCGCTCGGCGAGTATCTCTTGAGTGACATTGAGTTCACTCATCTTGGCCTTGACCAATTCAATCCATTTATCCATGTGCGGCACGATACGTGGGCGCCTCCGGCCGTCAAAACACAAATTGTAGTATTAAAATCCTCGTCACAAATACAGTTCGTACTAGGATTGGATCACGGATCTGAAATCTATCACGGAGCTTGCCATCGCCATGACCATCCCCAGCAACGACCTGCCCGACCTGCAAATCGATACTTCCCTCACCTCGCCAAAAGGTTCGGCCGCCGCACAGCGGGCGCTGGATTATTACTTGAAACCAGCTGTGTCAGAGGAGCTGGAAGAAGAGCGTTTTTTTGAGGTGAACCGCAACGTCAGCAGCGAGGAAGCGCTGGTGCGTGCTTCAGACCTGTTGCGCTGCGCTGCCGCCACGGCGTCCGAGTCGGCGAACAATCTGCACGGGGTCCACCGAGACCTGGCGTTTTCAACGGTGCACATGATCGATATGGCCAAGGCGTTGCTGGATCGATCCCTGGACGGGGAACATCACGTGTAAGAAAAGGAGGGGTAATTTCGAGGGCGCGAAAAGAATTTTCCAATCGCGCGGATAAAATCATTTGACTTGCAAACGAGAATGATTATTATTGCATGCAGCTGGTCGCGAGATCAGTCGATTGTCCAAGTGACCTTAGGTCGGTCCCCTGGACTATCTCCTCATCAGGCTAATCACGGTTTTTGACCCGGCTTTTTGCCGGGTCTTTTTTTTGCCAGTTATTCTGGCTTGACCTTCAGGCTAATGAAGTCTTTACGTGCTGCAAATTCGATGGCGCGGATAATATCAAAAGAATATCTGTTGGCAAGAGAAGCCTGGCAACATTGGCTCAAACCAACGAAAAATAGCACTTGAGAATCAATTGCACAGCCTCTAAGCTGCGTCGGCGTCAAGGAGGACGCCCCCCCGCTACACACCGCAATTTCCCCCGGTTTTTCCCCTCCCAGCGTGTAAAGTAGCAGCCATAAAAATCATATTCAGGAATCGACTATGACCGTGGCTAAATCCTCTTTCAGCATCAGTGCAAATTTCGACAGCGGCAATATTGAAGTGCTGGATATCAGCAATCCGTTGCAAGCACTGTTGTCCATCAAGCCGGATACCCGCAGCCAGCATTTCCAATGGTTTCACTTCAAGGCCAGCGGTTTGCACGTCGGACAGGAACACTGGTTTCGACTCAGCAATGCCAGCAGATCCTCGTACAACAAAGCCTGGGACGGTTATCAGGCAGTGGCGTCCTACGACCACGTCAACTGGTTCCGGGTGCCGACCATCTTCGAAGGCGACTGCCTGCGTTTCAGCCTCGAAGCCACGGCCACCAACGCCTGGTTTGCCTACTTCGAACCCTACAGCCGTGGCCGCCATGACTGGTTGATCGAGCAGGCACTCACCAAGGCCGGCACCGAACTGCTGGCCACCGGCAAGAGCGTTGAAGGGCGTGACATTCAGCTGTTACGCAAAGGCACCGGCGCCGAAGGTCGGCGCAAGGTCTGGATGATTGCCCAGCAACACCCCGGCGAGCACATGGCCGAGTGGTTCATGGAAGGTGTGATCGAACGCCTGGAAAGGCACGACGATCCCGTCCTGAACAAACTGCTGGCCAGCGCCGATTTGTACCTGGTGCCTAACATGAACCCGGACGGCGCCTTCCACGGTCACCTGCGCACCAACGCCATGGGCCAGGACCTCAATCGTGCCTGGCAGAGCGCCAGTCAGGAAATCAGTCCGGAAGTCCTGTTCGTTCAGCAGCAGATGGAAAAATATGGCGTCGACCTGTTCCTCGATATCCATGGTGATGAAGAAATCCCTTACGTGTTCACCGCCGGTTGCGAAGGCAACCCTGGCTACACGCCGCGGATCGAAAAGCTGGAAACTCACTTTCGCGATCACTTGAAGCATTTGACCAAAGACTTCCAGACCAAACACGGCTACACCCGCGACGAGCCGGGCAAGGCCAATATGACGCTGGCCTGTAACAGTGTCGGGCAGAAGTTCGATTGCCTGTCGTTGACGCTGGAGATGCCGTTCAAGGACAACAACGACGCGCCGAACCCGCTGACAGGCTGGTCGGGCAAGCGGTCGAAGCAGTTGGGCAAGGATGTGCTGACGACCATCGCGGATATGGTCGATACCTTGCGCTGATCGCAATCAGGATCAAAAGATCGCAGGCTACGCCATCGCCTACAGAATCGCATTTCCCCCTGTAGGCGCTGGCGTAGCCTGCGATCTTCTGATCGTTTATTCGGCCGCGATCCGCACGCAATCCTCCGGCCCCAATAAACGCCCGTCCTCGGCGCGCAACTCCAATGCCCGCACCGGTCGACCGTTGGCTCGGTCAACCACACGCGAGTGCGCCTCCCCGTCCTCATAAAAGAACGCCTCACCCCACTGCCGCAAACCGATGATCAGCGGGAATAACCCTTTGCCCTTCTCCGTCAGCACATATTCCTGATACGCGCTGCCATCCGACGCGGGCACCAGATCGAAAATCCCGTGGGTCACCAGCGTACGCAATCGCGCCGAGAGAATGTTCTTCGCCATACCCAGGCTGCGCTGAAACTCGCCGAACCGACGAATACCGTCGAATGCATCGCGCACGATCAACAACGACCACCAATCGCCAATGGCATCCAGTGAACGGGCGACCGGGCATTCGGCGCTTTGCATGCTTGTGCGTTTGGCCATGACTGCGCCCTCGAAAACAAATGTGGTTGCAATATAAAACCGGTTTACCTACCGTACAACTGGTTTTATTTAGAAACCACTTTAGGAGCCCGGCATGAAGCCCACTCAAACAACACTCAACACCGGCGTTGTACTGCTGTTCGCCGTCGCCTGCGGTCTGGCCGTCGGCAACGTGTATTACGCGCAGCCGTTGCTCGATGCCATGGCCGAGGCGTTTGCCATGGACCCGGCCATCATCGGCATCGTCGTCGCGCTGACTCAGGTCGGTTATGGCGTCGGATTATTGCTGCTGGTGCCCCTCGGCGATCTGCTGAACCGTCGACGCCTGATCGTCACGCAAACCCTGCTGTCGGCACTGGCCTTATTGATGATCGCGTTAGCCTCGAACAGTGCCTGGCTGTTGATCGGGATGACGTTGACCGGATTACTGGCGGTGGTGACACAAGTATTGGTGGCGTACGCCGCGACATTGGCCATCCCGGCGCAGCGCGGGCGCGTGGTCGGCGTGGTCACCAGCGGTATCGTCGTCGGCATTCTGTTGGCGCGGACAGTGGCCGGCGGCATGGCTGATCTGGCGGGGTGGCGGTCGATTTATCTGTTGTCGGCGGGATTGACCCTGGTGATGGCGTTGCTGCTGTTTCGCGTGCTGCCGAAACACGAGAACACGCAACCCGCCAGCTCTTATGCAGCGTTGCTCGGTTCGGTGTTCACGTTGTTCAAGGAAGAACCGGTACTGCGTCAACGGGCGATGCTCGCGTTGATGACCTTCGCCAGCGCCATGGTGCTGTGGACACCCATGGTGTTGCCGCTGAGCGCCCCGCCGCTGTCGTTGTGCCACACGCAAATCGGATTGTTCGGACTGGCCGGTGCTGCCGGCGCGCTGGCCGCCGCGCGCGCCGGGCATCTGGCCGATCGCGGTCTGGGGCAATGGACCAGCGGATTGTCACTGTTACTGATGCTGGTTTCCTGGCTGCCGATCGCCCTGACCCAATCCTCGTTGTGGGCCTTGTTGCTGGGGGTGATTACCCTCGATCTTGGTTTGCAAGCCGTGCACGTGACCAGCCAGAGCATGATCTACAGCGTGCGCCCCGAAGCCCAAAGCCGCCTTACCGCGGGTTACATGCTGTTCTATTCGATTGGCAGCGCGTTGGGTTCGATCGGTTCGACGGCGATGTATGCGTGGGGCGGGTGGCTCGGCGTTTGCCTGCTGGGCGCAGGCATCAACGCCGTGGCATTGGTCTATTGGTGGCGAACGCTGACCTTCAAAACACCGGAACCCTGTGGCGAGGGGGCAAGCCCCCTCACCACAATGGATTTCGGTAGATCAGATCAACCGCGATCCTTCCCCCGCAACATGCTGTCGAGCACGTCATCACGCCGCACCCAACCATGAAACAACGCCGCCGCCAGATGCAGCAACACGGTCAGAAACAGCAGATACGCCAGATACCCGTGCGCCTTGCGCAGGAACGCAAACACCTGTGCATTGGCCGGCACGATCGACGGCAGTTGCAACGAACTGCTGAGCATCACTGGGTCGCCTGCCGCCGAGATCATCGCCCAGCCGAGCAGCGGCAGGATAAACATCAAGGCGTACAGCAAGACATGCGAGGCCTTCGCCGCCAGCGCCTGCCAGCCCGGCAAGTCTGCCGGGAGCGGTGGTTGCCGGGTAGAAAAGCGCACGCCGAGGCGCACGATCACCAGCAATAGAATCGCAATGCCCAGCGGTTTGTGCAGATGGATCAGCCATTGATGACGCTCTGATACAGAAGCGACCATGCCCGCACCGATGAACAGCATGGCGATGATCATCAACGCCATCAGCCAGTGCAGCAGTCGCGCCAGTGGCGCGAAGTGGTTCGGTTGGGCGCTCATTGTTGAGCCTCCTGTTTAGCGGCAGGCAATTGGCTGACTTCGCTGGTGCGGCGCAAGTAGGAACTGGCATAACCGGCTGAACGAGCAGCGAGCAACGGGTCGTCGGAACCTTCGATACCCGCGGGCAAGACCAGCGGGTCGTAGTTGATGTCCCGGCATTCGCCATTGAGTTGCGGCTGGGTGCTTTCGAGCACCAGCGTGCCGGCGTTCACCACCTTGCGACCCTCAGGCCAGGTTTTGCTGGCGTCGTTCACCGGATCACCGGGATCGGCCAGCGTGATCTTGAGCTGCCAACGCAACGGTCCTGCGGCGATCCGCTGAACCAGGTCTTTTTCGAGGAAATCACCGCCCTCCGGCGCCGTGGCGCCTGCGGCATCCTGGACCACCGGCACCATGCTCCAGCGCACCGCTTGCCGTTGCCCGGCAGCGTTGACCAGGTAAAACGCATTGACGCTGTTGTAGGTTTCCGTCACGTAGCTGGCGGACGGCTTGGCGGTTTTGATCCAGGCCAGGAACGGCGCGGCTTCCGGGTGCGAACCGAAGAACGCCGGCACCGCTGTCGGGTTCGGTTTGCCGGTGGCCGGGTCTGGCGACTGGGCCTGCTGCAGTTGGTAGAACGCTTCGGGCGTGCCCACCGGGAACACCGGCATGCTGTTCATCCCGGTGCGCCACTGCTGGCCGTTGGCCTGGGTGAAACGCAACGCGAGGCTGCGGATCGGCACGCTGCTGTCCGGCGCGTAAGGATTGCCGGCCGGCAACGCGAAACGCCCGACCACCGGGGTCCGCGCCTCATTGAACACCTGAGCGCTGGAATAGCTGCGCGCTTCACCGCTGCTCTCGAAATGCCCGATCACGCACACGCCTTTGGAGTGATTACGCCGGAACCCCGGGTGCACGCCATTGTTGGTTTCCAGCACGTTGATCAGTTTTTTCGGCGTCAGGCGCTGTGGGTCAAAGGTTCCGTTGACGTAGGCAAAAGCCCCTGCCACGACAGCGACCACCACGGCAATGCCGGCCATGCGCAACGTCAGGCTCGCGGCACTCAAGGGGGGCCGGGGGGGCGGTGATGAGCGATCTACCATGAAAGACTCCAGGGCCATCGGCCACAAGTGGGAAGAACCAGGCAGACGCACCCCGCACGGGTTTATTCCATCGCCCGGTATTTATTTTTACAGGCTTGGAATAATCTCGGACGCCGGGCGTCTTTCTAGTCCGAAGCGTAGTGACTAGTCAGAACTCCATGAATGATATCGACGAACAACTGAGTGAAATCATTCCCAGATTGCGCCGGTTTGCCGTGTCGTTGACGCGCAACCCCAGCAGCGCCGACGATCTGGTGCAGTCGTGCCTGGAGCGGGCGCTGTCGAGCTGGAGCGACAAACGCCCCGAGGGCGACTTGCGGGCCTGGCTGTTTTCGATTCTCTATCGGCAATTTCTCGACGCTCACCGACGCTCCCGGCGTTATGCACGGATGCTCGAATTCTTTACCGGACGTGACGATACCCAGCCGTCGGTAGAACGCACCGTGATCGCCCAATCAACTTTGCAAGCCTTCGATCAGCTCAGCACCGAGCAGCGCGCCTTGCTGCTCTGGGTATCGGTCGAAGGTCTGAGTTACAAGGAGGTTGCCGAAATCCTCGACGTTCCCACCGGCACCGTGATGTCGCGCCTGTCCCGCGCCCGCCAGGCCTTGCGCCAACTCAGCGACGGCGAAATCACCCGCCCTTCTCTACGGAGACTCAAATGATCAGCGTGCCTCCGAGCGAGCGTGACCTGCACGCCTATGTGGACCACCAACTCAATGATGATGACCGACGCCTGGTGGAGACGTTTCTGGCCGGCAACGTGGAAATGTCTGCACAGGTCCGCGCCTGGCAGCAGGACGCCCAGCAACTGCGCGCGGCCCTCAGCGGTGCGTTGCAGCAACCGGCCAACCCGGACCTCGACCCGGCGCTGATTCGCCAGCGCCTCAAGCGACAATCACGCCGTCACCTGGCCAGTGCTGCTGTGTTGCTGATCACGGTGAGCATCGGCGGAATCAGCGGTTGGAAGGCGCGGGAAATGACCCTCCTCAGCGCTGCGGCGCCGATGGCCGATGCGATGCAGGCTTATCGGCTGTTTGCCCAGCAGGGCTTTCTGCCGGCGGATTACAGGGTCAGCGATGACGGCGATATGCAGGGTTGGCTCGACCGTTATTTCACTCAGGCTCATCGCTTGCCGGACCTTTCAGGCGCAGGGTTCAAACCGGTCAGCGGGCGTTTGCTCAGTACCGAGCAAGGGCCGGCGGCGATGGTGGTTTACGAGGATCCGAGCGGGCATAAAGTCAGCTTCTACGTGCGCCCGCCGGGGCCGAAAAACTTCATGCTGCCGAGAGGCAGCCGCAGTGACGGTGAATTGCAGGCTGAGTATTGGTCCGGAAGCGGATACAACTATGCGATGGTCAGCCCGAGCGATACGCCGGCGGCGCAGATGCTCAAGCAAACCGAGCAATTCTGAACGCTACGCCCCCCTGTAGGAGCCGGCTTGCTGGCGATCGCGGTGTGTCAGTCGAGGATGATGTGGCTGATGCATCGCGATCGCCAGCAAGCCGGCTCCTACAACGTTATTCATCAATCAACCCTGCCCGAAGACCTGCGAAGGCCGGCGCAACAGCGGATCAAACGGATTGATCCGCGGCCCGATCAGCGCCGCTTCGCGCTTGAGCATGTCCACCACCGTCGGCAAGCGATCCGGCCCCAGCCGATCACTCACGGTGGCGACACTCAACGCCGCCACCGCACGCCCTTCACGATCAAGAATCGGCACCGCCACGCCGGCCATGCCCTGCAACACGCCAGTGTTGCGCCCGGCGTAACCGAGGGCGCGCACGTTCTCGACTTCCGAACGCAGGAACACCTCGTCATACAGGTGAAAATCCTTCAGCCGCGGCAAGTTGTAATGAATCACCGTGTCGCGTTCCTCTTCCGGCAGGAATGCCAGGATCGCCAGGCTGCCCTGGCCCACCCCCAGCGCCACCCGCCCGCCGATGTCGCCGGTAAACGTACGGATAGGAAACGGCCCTTCACTGCGATCCAGGCAGATCGCGTCAAAACCACTGCGCGCCAGCAAAAACAACGAATCCCCCAATGAGGCCGAGAGTCGCAGCAACGACGGCCGCACCAGCTCCCGCAGGTTTCCGGTGTTGCCGGCGCGCGCCGCCAGCGCAAAAAAATCCAGGCTCAGACGATAGCGTTTGCTGCGCACGTCCTGCTCGACCATCCCCTCGTCCATCAGGCTGCGCAGCAAACGGTGTGTGGTCGGTTGCGACAGACCGATGCGCTGGGCCAGTTGCGTCACCCGCTCGCCGCCCTCGACGGTGTCACCCAACGTGCGCAACACGGCGAACAGTCTTGAGACGGCACCGACGCCGACTTCATTTTTATTTTCATTCCGCTGAATGGAATCAGTCATGTCATTTCTCGAGGATTAATTTACTCACTGAATGAAACTGAAAATAACCATCGATTCAGTGAAATAGGCCATTGAGCCCATCCTAGTCTTCGTCCTAATCTGCGTCCACAGGGGCGATTCGAACAATAGCGGCAGCCGACCCAAGTCGAGCGCCAACGCACCCAGCAACACCTTTCGTATCTGCCCATACAAAAAAGCGCGACCTCAGGCCGCGCATAACAATCTCAGGTGGAGCGCAGTTATGGCTTTTGTGCAACTTGAAGGACTCGGCAAACGTTACGGCGAGATCGATGCCGTCGTGGCCACTAACCTCTCGGTCGAGAAAGGTGAGTTCGTTTCCCTGCTTGGCCCCTCCGGCTGCGGCAAAACCACCACCTTGCAAATGATCGCCGGCTTCGTCGAAGTCACCAGCGGACGCATTCTGCTGGACGGTCGCGACATCACCCACGCCAAACCCGCCAGCCGTGGCTTGGGCGTGGTGTTCCAGAGTTATGCGCTGTTCCCGCACATGACCGTCAAGGACAACGTCGCCTTCGGCCTGCGCATGCGCAAGGTGCCCAGCGGCGAACTGCAGCAACGCGTGGATCGGGTGCTGAAACTGGTGCGCCTGGATCAGCACGCCGAGCGTTACCCACGAGAACTGTCCGGCGGTCAACGCCAGCGTGTTGCCCTGGCCCGAGCGCTGGTGATCGAGCCGCCGGTGCTGCTGCTCGACGAGCCGCTGTCCAACCTCGACGCCAACCTGCGCGAAGAGATGCAGTTCGAGATCCGCCGCATCCAGCGCGAAGTCGGGATCACCACGTTGATGGTCACCCACGACCAATCCGAAGCGCTGTCTATCAGCGATCGCGTGGTGGTGATGCAGGCCGGGCGCATCACGCAGATCGACGCGCCCTACACCCTCTACGAACACCCGCGCACCGAATTCATTTCCGGCTTCGTCGGCAAGGCCAATCTGCTGCCCGGCGAGCGTGACAGTGCGGGCGTGGTCCAAGTGCACAGCGGCGGTGAGCTGACCCTCAGCCTGCGCCCGGAAAAAATCGATCTGCGGGAAAAAGATCACGGCCGTCTGCAAGGCAGGATCGTCAGCCGCTTCTTTCTCGGCAGCCAATGGCTCTACGGCGTCTCCACGACCCTGGGCGAACTCTGCGTAGTGCGCCGCAACGATGGCTCGGCGCCGATGAACGAAGGCACGGCCGTCGGCCTCGACTGGGACGCGGCGCTGCTGCGGGTGCTGAGTGTCGACGAGGTGTCGGCATGAGTACGCTCGTCGCACTTCGCCAGGGACGCCAGGGTTACCTGTTGTCGGCACCGGCGCTGACGTTGTACGTCAGCCTGCTGGTGGTCCCGCTGCTGCTGACGCTGGTGTTGTCGTTCAACGTTTTCGACTACAGCTCGGGCATCAACGGTGATGCCTACACCGTCGACCATTACAGCAGCCTGCTGGGTGACCCGTACTTCTACGAAATCTTTCTGCGCACCTTCTGGATCAGTGCCGTGACCACCCTGCTCTGCGTGGTGATCGGCGTACCCGAGGCTTACATACTCAGCCGCATGGGCGCGCCATGGCGCTCGATTTTCCTGATTCTTATCCTCACGCCGTTGCTGATTTCAGTGGTCGTACGCGCCTTCGGCTGGAGCCTGTTGCTCGGCGCCGACGGCCTGGTCAACCAGACCCTGCAGGCCTTGGGTGGCTCGCCGGTGAAGCTGCTCTACACACCGTTCGCGGTGGTGATTGCACTGGTCCACGTGATGCTGCCGTTCATGATCATTCCGGTCTGGACCTCGCTGCAGAAGCTCGACCCCGCCGCCGAGCAAGCCGCATTGTCCCTGGGCGCCAGTCACCTCACGGTGATGCGCAAAGTGGTGCTGCCGCAAATCATGCCCGGCGTGCTGTCCGGCACCTTGATTGTGTTCGGCCTCGCCGCCAGCTCCTTCGCCATTCCCGGCCTGCTCGGCGGGCGCCGCATCAAGATGGTCGCCACGCTGATCTACGACCAGTACCTGTCGGAGCTCAACTGGCCGATGGGCGCGGCCATCGCCGTCGCGCTGCTGTTGCTCAACCTGCTGATCATGCTGTCGTGGAACCGGATGATCGAAGGCCGCTACAAGAAGTCATTGGGATAACTCGTCATGTCCAAGAACGGTCCTTTCGCCCTGCTGTTCCATACCCTGGTGGTGGTGTTCATGTTGGCGCCGCTGGTGGTGGTCTGCCTCGTGGCGTTCACCCCGGAAAACACCTTGAGCCTGCCGACCACGGAGTTTTCCCTGCGCTGGTTCCGCGCGGTTTTCGAGCGTGCCGACTTTGTCGATGCGTTCTACAACAGCCTGATCCTGGCGTTCTGCGCGGCCAGTCTGGCGACGCTGATTGCGGTGCCGGCAGCGCTGGCGATCACCCGTTTCGAGTTTCCCGGACGGGACTTTTTCAACGGGCTGTTCCTGTCGCCGATCATCATTCCGCACTTGGTGCTGGGTGTGGCGTTGCTGCGGTTGTTTGCGCTGATGGGCGTCAACGGCAGCTTCGCCTGGCTGATTTTCGCCCACGTGCTGGTGATCACGCCGTATGTGCTGCGTCTGGTGCTGGCGTCGGCCATCGGCCTGGATCGCAGCGCCGAACACGCCGCGCAGTCGCTGGGTGCCGGGCGCTTTACGCTGTTCCGCCAGATCACCTTGCCGATGATTCTGCCGGGGGTCGCCGGTGGCTGGCTGCTGGCGTTCATCAACAGTTTCGACGAGGTCACGCTGTCGATCTTCGTCACTTCGCCGGCCACGCAAACCTTGCCGGTGCGCATGTACGTGTACGCCACCGAATCCATCGATCCGATGATGGCGGCGGTGTCGGCCCTGGTGATTGCGCTGACCGCGCTGACCATGATTCTGCTCGACCGGGTGTACGGCCTGGATCGGGTTCTGGTGGGTAAACAATGAGGGCGCCATGGCTCTGCTGAAACGACTGGCCGAAGGCGACCGCCCGGCCCTGGACTTTACCCTCGACGGCCAACCGGCCAGCGGGCTGCTCGGCGACACCGTGCTGACTGCGGTGCTGACCTGCAGCGAGCATTTGCGCGGCAGCGATTTCAGCGCCGAACCTCGCGCCGGATTTTGTTTGATGGGGGCGTGCCAGGACTGCTGGGTTCGACTGGGCGATGGCCGGCGGGTGCGCGCGTGTTCGACGTTGCTAGAAGCCGGCCAACACATCAGCCGCGAACCGGGGCGCACCCTATGAACACCTTTTCTATCTGCCGAGACGCTATCCCCTGTGGGACCGGGCGGCGGTCACAAAATCCGGGCGCGACCTCAATCAAATGTGGGAGCGGGCTTGCTCGCGATGGCGGTTTGTCTGTCAGCGCATTTGTTGAATGTGCCGGCCTCATCGCGAGCAAGCCCG